>NZ_JBEONP010000010.1:0-118204 GCF_040544435.1 Undibacterium sp. GrIS 1.2 | reverse complement strand
CTGAAGACAAAATCACTAAAAAAGCATCATTTTATTTTTTAAAAATTCAACCTTTGCTGAAACGGCTCTGATTAAGGCTGTCATGCAAAGGTCTCTAATAAGCTGATCATTTTTTTGAATAAATGACTGTCTTGCCTTTGTTACCAAAATTTTCTCTTGTAAAGATTTATTTACAAATTTTCTCGTATCGCGAAAAAACAACGAGCATATTTGCAACTGTTTTGATGTCTGATTAACTGTTCCTTAGCTATTTGGGCAGTAGCCGGTTGAATCCTTTTCATAAGCGTAGTCGGATCTTCAACGCCATTTCAGTGTTTTTGCTGGGATACAGATCAAACGCCTTCACTCTGGTCCACTTGTTTTTTTAGTTTGACTTATTGCAACGAATTACTTCGACGACTTACTTCAACGCTTACCGCGTTGGCTAATACTCATAGGGGACAAAATCCCTACGGCAATTTGAAAATGGAGAGAAAATGAAACAAGCTTTGAAATTGAACCAAGTTTTACGTCCTACCTTATTGGCAGTTTTGGTGGCTAGTGCATACAGTGCAACAGCAGCAGAACGAATTGATCTGGAAAATTTTGTTGCTCCAGCGGCGGCTGTATCGCCTAAGTCCTTATCGACAGGCGGCTCGAAAACTAGTGATTTACTTGGCCTAACGGCTGGTGAATTGCAAGCAGTGCGCAGCAAGACTTATGCTAATGGCAAAGTTGTTACGCGCTATCAACAATTTCACCAAGGTATCCCTGTCTGGGGTGAAGGTGTTGTTGAGCAAGTCGCTCCTGGCGCAGCTCAGCCAACTTTGTCTGGCGCAATGTTGCGCAACCTGACTAATGATTTGCCGACCGCAAAGCCGCTTTACTCAGCGACTCAGGCACTGACTTTGGCGAAAACACAAGCACGTGTAAATTCCACTGAAAACGATCAATCTAAATTGCATGTCAAATTGGGCGCAAATAATGTTGCTCAATTGATTTATGTGATTTCTTTCCTCGACACATCCAATCCAAATAAACCAAGCCGCCCACATTTCATCATTGATGCAAATACAGGAGCAGTGCTGGAAAAATGGGAAGGCTTGACTCACGCCCTAAGCGGCACCGGACCTGGCGGCAATGCTAAAACCGGTCAATATGAATACGGCACGACTGCAGGTTATGGTTACCTTGACGTATTGGTCAGCGGATCTACTTGTAAGCTGAGTAGCACCAACGTTGACACTTACAACATGAATAGCGCTACTACTGGTTCAGGTACTTTGCAAACATTTACTTGCCCACGTAATACTGTCAAAGCGATTAACGGTGCTTATTCTCCAATGAATGATGCTCATTACTTTGGTAATCAAGTCTTCAATATGTATCAAGCTTATTTAGGCTTGCGTCCAATTAGCCAAAAACTGGTGATGAAAGTGCATTACGGTTCTGCCTATGAAAATGCATTCTGGGATGGTAGTGCGATGAATTTTGGTGATGGTGCATCGACTTTCTATCCATTGACAGCATTAGACGTAACTGGTCACGAAATCAGTCATGGCTTTACAGAGCAAAACTCCAATCTGACCTACTCTGGTATGTCCGGTGGTATGAATGAGGCATTCTCTGACATGGCTGGTGAGGCAGTTAAGTATTATGTTAAAGGGACGAATGACTTTAAGGTTGGCGTCGATATCTTTAAAGCAAGCGGTGCATTACGTTATATGTACAATCCGCCACTGGATGGTGGTTCCATTGATAATGCAGCTAACTACACAAGCAGCCTTGATGTGCATTACAGCAGTGGCGTTTACAACAAAGCGTTCTACTTATTAGCAACAACTTCTGGTTGGAATACACGTAAAGCATTTGAAGTGATGGCTGATGCAAATCACCTGTATTGGGCTGCGGGCAGCACATTTAACCAAGGTGCTTGTGGTGTAGAAAAAGCAGCGGGTAATCGCGGTTACACAGTTGCTGATGTTACTGCGGCATTCAAAACCGTCGGTGTAAGTTGCGCAACAACAACTCCTACTGCGACAGTATTAACTAAGGGCGTTGCCGTCACCGGAATTTCTTTAGCTAAGAGTGCGACTAAGTTGTATTCCATCGTTGTTCCAGCAGGTGCTAAAAACCTGAGCGTCAAGTTGTCTGGCGGTTCTGGTGATGGAGATATTTACGTGAAGGCAAGCGCAGCACCAACTACTAGCACTTATGATAGTAAATCTGATGGCTCTACTAACGCAGAGACAGTAACGATAGCGGCACCTAAGACAGCGACTTACTATGTATTAGTCAGTGCATATGCTGCTGTAAGTGGCGCGTCATTGGTCGCTACTTATCAATAAGGTTAACCATACTTAATTCTGTATAGGTTAAGTATTGAATGTTCCTAGTTCCCGCTCCAATTGGAGCGGGAATTTTTTTTAGTCCAAATAATTAATTACTGAATCTGCCATGAGTATCTAGACGTATTCATTTGATATGCTTAATTTTTTAGAGTGTTTTGACTAGACCGCAACTTAAGTTGCTTATCTTAGTAATATTTATTCGCCGACTCTAAATAGTTATTCTTTTGAAATATATTTGACGTAATATGCAATACTTTTCAGATACAGTAAATTCGCGTAAATAAATGTGACAAATCTAGGTGCATTGATTTTCGTGACGCATAATGTATTTTTGAAATTAGTCTTGGCAGTAATCAGTAGCACTGATTGCTCTCAAAATTTTGATCGATTTAATTTATTGCCAATGCCCTAAAGCATTAGCAAGTAGAAATGAGTTATTTTTATCTAATATGAGCTATTCATCTTCGTCCCAACAAGTTCAAATTCGTCAAACTAGTCAAGTTCGTAAAGTCATTGTGCGAGGCTTTACCCTGATTGAAATCATGGTTGTTGTCGTTATCATGGGGATTTTGGCAGCCTTAGTCGTGCCTAAATTAATGGGGCGCACAGACGATGCTCGTATTGCTGCTGCCAAGCAAGATATTTCAACCTTGATGCAAGCGCTCAAGTTATATCGCCTTGACAATCAACGTTACCCAACCACTGAGCAGGGCTTGCAGGCCTTAATCGTAAAACCAACTTCAGGCCCTGCTGCCAATGGTTGGAAAACTGGTGGCTACATCGATAAACTCCCGAAAGATCCTTGGGGTAATCCTTACCAATATTTATCTCCTGGAATTAAAGGGGAGGTTGATATTTTTTCCTTGGGCGCAGATGGTCAGCCTAATGGTACTGGCAACGATGCAGATATCGGTTCGTGGGATCTGTAAGTTTCTCCGTGTCGCGCTCTTCTCGCTATAACTCAGGTTTTAGTTTACTGGAGTTGCTGGTGGTGCTGGTAATCGCCGGCATTATGCTGGGTGCCGTGTCATTCAATGCGATGCAAAGTAGCCGTCAGCGTTTGCAAACAGATGCGCAACGTATTGCTTTGCTGTTGCAATTAGCCCGGGAAGAAGCAATTGTCCGAAACCATCCTATTGCATTCGAGGCAGATCAAAATCGGTACCATTTTTTAGTACGTAACGATCTGACATGGGAGCCAATCCTTGATGTTGACATGTTGCGCGAACGCGAATTCTCTATGAGCCCAGTTCAACTGGCTATTGATCCAGTATCACTTGCCAACACTACCGACCTGCGGATTGTATTTGGTCGTGAACCAGTTGATAAGCCATTTGTCCTGAGTATGATTGTCGGGGAAGACAAGATAGTCATACGTGCAGATGGCATTGGCCATTTTGTGGTGGAGTAGGTATGAAGTTGAGTACGTATTGCGCGACGCCATATCAATTGAAAAAAACTTCAGGCTTTACTTTGCTTGAGGTTCTAGTTGCGCTAGTGATAGTCGGGACCGCATTAGGGGCGAGCTTGCGTGCGATAGGAAGCCTGACTCAAAATAGTAATGATTTACGGGCTGCAATGATGGCTAGTTGGTCAGCAGAAAACCGATTGGCGCAAATCAGGCTTGGTTCCGAATGGCCTGCCGTTGGGGAGCGTTCTTTCCCTTGTCCTCAGGGTGAGTTGAATCTGGTTTGTGAGGAGCATGTATTGGCAACGCCAAATCCTTTGTTTAGACGAGTGGAAGTTTATGTATTTGATGCCAATCATCCAGAACGAAGGATTGTTAAATTAACGCAGGTGGTGCCCAATGCCATCTAATAAAAATCGCTTCAACATTTCGACTGATCTTTCGACTGATCTTTCAATGAATTGCTCAACTAATAACAGACCAAAACAAGTAAAAAAAATAGTTGGTTTTACTTTGGTTGAGTTGCTCGTCGCAATTACTATTTTGGCGATTGTTGCTGTTCTCGGCTGGCGTGGTCTGGATAGTATTGTCAGGGCGCGTATCACTTTGACCAATGAACTTGAGCAGTCTCGTGGAACGCAGATTAGTTTTGCTCAGTTAGAAAACGACAGCGCGCATCTTGCCGGGACAGATTTGCTTGCGACCCGTGAGAGTCTTCGAGCATCACCGCAAGGCTTGTACATGATACGTACAGTGTTTGATGATAACCAACCGTTGCGCTTGCAAATAGTCGCCTATCGCCTGAAAGATGGGATCTTGAGTCGTCGAGAGTCTGTCGCTACCCGTGACTTAAAAATGCTGGATGCCGATTGGCAAAATGCCCTTAACGAGACTGACAATATGTCTATCGTTGTATTGCAAACAGATGTCGCATCCATCTCTATGCGTACCTGGAATAAGGATGAGAATACTTGGAGGGTAGCAGGCACTGATATTGATACATCACAAAATGCCACAACAGGTTCTGCAAGTAAGCCCATCCCTCTGAAAAGTGGGCTTGAGGTATCGCTCCAGCTATTGGGGCGCGAGAACGTGATCTTAAAAGTATTCTTGCTGGGGGCGGCGTGAAAAAACTGCCACATTATCAAGCTGGTGTCGCCGTTGTGACGGCGCTATTGCTGACAACGCTAGCCATCACCATTGTTGCTAGTTTATTTTGGCAGCAGCAAGTTCAGGTTCGCTCAATTGAAAATCAACGACTGCAACTGCAAAAAAAATGGGTCTTGCGTGGTGCTTTAGATTTGGCTCGTCTGATTTTGCGTGAGGATGGTCGTGGAAGTAACGTTGATCATCTTAAAGAAGCCTGGGCGACGCCTTTGGCAGAAACTCGTCTTGATGAATATGTTGAAAATGGTCGTGCGGATACCGAGGCCTCTGACGCTACTTTATCCGGTCAAATTACGGATGCTCAGTCTCGTTTTAATATAAATAATCTCTCTACGGATGGGGTCATTAACCCTAAAGAGGTAATTGCATTTGAGCGTTTACTTACCAATATCAAGCTAGACCCCTCTCTGGCCGCTGCAACAGCTACTGCTGTAGCTAATTCCCAAACAAAAAAAACAACTGCTCCTAGTGGTCCCTCAATAGTAACCAGCGCTGCTAGCGCATCTAGTGTTGCTGATACTTCAACGGCTACTGTAACGAATACAACAGATGCATCAAAAAGTGCGAGCAATACTGGACAAGCGTCAACTGATGCAATTCCTGAAGTACAATTCTTGCGCTTTACTCAGATCGACGATGTGTTGTCGGTCCCAGGATTTACTTCAGATATGTTGTTAAAACTGAGGGATTTTGTGACGGTGCTTCCGCATGCCACGCCCATCAACGTGAATACGGCATCGGCAGAAGTACTATCGGCAAGAATTGCAGCGCTCTCCTTATCCGATGCAGCCGCAATTATTGCAAGTCGTGACCGGGCAGAGTTTTTTGGCCTAACTGACTTTAAGCAGCGCTTCCCGGATAAATTAACAGATGTCTCTGCTAACGACCTATCCTTCGCAACAAACTACTTTATTGTTGCCGGTAAGATAAAATTAGGACGATCAACACTGAATTTTAGTGCTTTGATCGAGCGAATCAAGATAGATACAAAAATTATCTGGATAAGAGAGCTTTGATAGTCGTGATGCAGGTAAATTTTGTATCGCACTAAAATAGAAAATTGAATATGGCAAGTACACTGTACATACTATCACCGTCAAAAATCATTGGCCAAAATGGTAGCGATTGGACGACTCAAGCTCGTCCATTTGCATTGGTTTCTAATAATGGCACAATAGAGCAACAAGGCCATCAAACGCTAGTTCAATTAAAAACTATGATTAGCATGGCGCGCCAAGTCGTATTGTTGTTGGCCGCTAGCGACGTCAGTGTGTTGCAAGCTAAAGTGCCGCCGATGTCAGCCGCAAAACTGCGCCAGTCTTTACCAAATTTATTAGAAGATCAGTTGGCAACCGATGCTGCAGATGTAATTCTGCAATCGACCATGGTCGTTAACGGCATGTGCTCAGTTGCCGTGGTTGATAAAAACTGGATGGAGTCGCTTGCAAAAAGTATGCTGTTATTTGGCGCAAAAAAAATCTCTGCATATCCCGTACAAATGGCGATGGAGCACAACAGTGATAGTGCCACCGTTATGTACGAACAGGAGGGCAATATGCTGGAGTTTGCTGCTTGCTCCCTTGACGGTAATTTTTTGGGTTTAGGTTTGAGTGTTGACGAGATAGCTCAGCGCTCTGATGTGAATGAGAAATTGGACGTTGAGCTAAACACGGTTTTACAGACTTTGAAGTTGTTTCTGTCAGAAGATAGTGTTGTTGTTTATCTTGAGCCTAAAAAAATAGAGGCTTATCAACAAGCCATACAAAAAGATATAGAGCTTGCCCAGAGAATTACCTTGCAGCCAATTCAATGGAAAAACCGGATTGCTGGTCTCACTCCGGCCAGCCCAGATCTGATGGCCGGCGTAGCTTTGGCAAATCCGTCGGCGATTGATTTGTTTGCATGGCGTTGGCCAATAGGTTTAGCTGCTGCGGTTCTAATCATCAATTTGATTGGCATAAATTTTGAGTGGTTTTCACTCAAGCGCGAGGCTCAGCAACTGAGTTCGTCACTAGTGCAATCTTATCGTGCTGCTTATCCTAAAGAAACCGTCATCATTGATCCGCTAGCGCAAATGCAGCAAAAAATCAGTTTATCTAAAAAACTAGCTGGACAATCGGTGCCAGACGATTTTGTTGTTCTCGCTGCCCAGTTCTCTCAAATATGGGACAGAATCAGTGGTGCTTCCCCAGGAGCTAGCGTGCTCAGTATGGAATACCGCGAACATAGTTTGTTCGTAAAAACACGTTCGTTTAATCAGCAGGACCAGCTTAAAGCTGCGTTACAAGAGCAATCTTTGACTTTAGTATCCTTTAAAGATGGTTTGTTACAGGTCAAGACTGGTCTTAGTCTTGATGCTAAAAACAATACTGCCGCAAGCTCAGGGGGCTTGAAATGAAAAACTCGATGCTGGTAGAAAGCTTATCTTTGTTTTGGCAGCAGCGTGTGCCGCGGGAGCGCTGGATGTTGTCGTTAGCCTTGCTTACGATAGTTTGTGCTTTAATTTATGTGATTGGTATTAATCCCGCTTTATCAGGTAAGCAGAGTTTACAAAAAGCCATACCGCAATTAAGACAGCAAGTCGCAGAAATGGATTTAATGAGTAAGCAAAGCGCGCAACTCGGCAACGCTATGTCTGAAAATATAGATACTGTGTCGCGTGAATCGATTGAGACATCTTTGGCTCGCCGTAGCATTAAAGCACAAAATTTATCTGTGAATGACGATGTTGTCAGATTTCAGATTTCTACCGTTGCCTATGCCAATTTGATGGAATGGTTACTCGAAGCGCAAAAATCAACGAGATTAACGGTCGAAGAAGCGAAGCTAGCAGCGTTGCCAGAGAGTGGTCAGGTCAGTGTAACGATCACCTTAAAGCAGCAAAAGAATAATCTCTGACATGTTTAAGATTAGTCGATTGCTTTGGGTTTTTGCAGCTATTCTCAGCATGGTATTTACAGTGTTAATTTTTTTGCCGGCAAGTTGGTTAGCTCTGTTGGTTGAGAAGCAAACGATGGGACGTATTAGTTTAGGGGATGCCCAAGGTAGTTTTTGGCGCGGCTCTGCATTTATTGGAGGGGCTCCGAATGGAAATGCTCCGCTAACTCCCTTGCTTCCAGGACGTTTTACCTGGCGTATTTCACCCTCAATAATATTGGGGCAGCTTGATATAAATTTGGATAATCCGACATCTTTATCTCAAGCTATAAAATTAGAAGGTAATCTGGGTCAATGGAGCGTTAGTGGCTCAAGTTTGATTGTGCCGCCGGAGCGGTTGGAGGGGCTGGGAGCCCCGTTAAATACGATAGGTCCCTCCGGTCAATTGCGTTTGTCTTGGAATAGTTTGCAGTTCATAAGACAGGGCGTGAAATTGGATATTATTGGCGCCATGCGTTTAGAAATGAATGAAATGGCGTCGCGTTTATCACCCATAAAACCATTAGGTAGTTATTTGCTGACTATGGATTGGAAAGGCTCTACAGCGAACATTACATTGACCAGTATCAAGGGTCCAATGTTGCTAAGTGGAGCGGGGAATTTGTATGATGGACATATGCAATTTTCTGGGCGGGCAATGGCAGAGACAGGGCAAGAAGACAGGTTGGCAAATTTATTGAATTTGCTTGGACAGCGCCGTAGGGACGGCAATAAAGATGTGATAGCGTTAGAGTTCAAATGAGAAAAAATCTATTGAAAGTAATATCTGCCATGAGCGTATCAGTACAGAATGTGTTGCATCCCCAACAGAGTCGGCAAACTAATTTGAAGCGATTGCCGATAGCCGCATTCATAACGGCCGCCTGTTTTACGCTAAGTTTGTGTCCCGCGTATGCGCAAGATCCATCGCAAAATACTGCGGCGCTTAATTTTGTCGGGGCCGATATTGAATCTGTGATCAAGGCAATTGGTCACTATACTGGTGTGACATTTATTATCGATCCACGAGTAAAGGGACAAATTAACTTAGTCTCCGAAAAGCCTTTAAGTAAGGATCAGGCGTTCAAACTACTGACTTCTAGTTTGCGCTTGCAGGGATATTCGGTAGTCACCGGGGACGGTTATACAAAAGTGGTTCCTGAGTCAGATGCCAAGTTGCAAGCGGGACCAATACAAGCTGAATCGCTAAAAGGTGATCAGATTGCTACTCAGATTTACCGCTTAAATTATGAGTCGGCAAATAATATCGTTACTGTTCTGCGTCCATTGATTTCGCCTAATAACACGATCAATGCCAACCCTGGGAACAATTCCGTAGTTATTACAGATTACGCTGATAATTTAAAGCGTCTTACAAAAATAATTGGCGCATTAGATGTGCCCGCATCAAATGATGTCGACGTCATTCCAGTTAAAAATGCAATTGCTAGTGATATCGCAACGATGGTCACTCGTTTAACTGAAAGTGGTGGCGCATCTGCTGAAGGTGGAAAAGCTGTTCTGTTGGCAGATTCGCGTACTAACTCCATCATGATTAAAGCGCCTTCAGCAGCGCGAGCCAATTTAATCAAATCCTTAATCGCTAAATTGGATCAGCCGACTACTTTGCCAGGTAACGTGCATGTGGTTTATCTGAAGAACGCAGAGGCAGTGAAGTTAGCTCAAACCTTGCGTTCGATTATTACTCAAGACAGCTCATTGCCGTCCAGTGGAAATTCTTCTCTATCTTCAAGTAGTAACGGCGCGAGTTCTTTGGGTAGCAGCACTAACTCTAATGCTAGCCTTGGCGGGTCATCGACGAGTGGCTTATCCTCTGGATCGTCCACTGCTAGCTCTTCTCAAAGTAGCTTGTCGAGTGGTGGTGCAGGTGGTTTTATTCAGGCAGATGCAGCAACTAATACTTTGATTATTACTGCAAGTGAGACCGTTTATCGAAATTTGAGAACGATTATTGACCAGTTAGATGCACGCCGTGCCCAAGTATATGTTGAGGCTTTAATCGTTGAAATTAAAGCGAGTAAAGAGAACGATTTTGGTATTCAATGGTTGGGATTATCTGGTAATAGCAATAGCGATTATCGCGTTGGCGGCGGTACGTCATTTCAAACTACCACGAGCAATAACATTGGTGCGCTAATCGCAGGCAATGGAAAGGCACTGCCTGGCGCTGGTTTGACCTTGGGATTGTTTAAACAGGTAAATGGCCAGCTTGGCTTAGGTGCGCTGGCGCATGCTCTTGAATCCAATGGCAATGGGAATGTCCTCTCAATTCCAACTTTGATTACTCTTGATAATGAAGAAGCGAAAATTATCGTTGGTCAAAACGTTCCCTTCATTACTGGTCAATATGCGACATCTGCTTCTGCTGGCGGTAGTGCTGGCGTAAATCCATTCACTACGGTGGAGCGTAAAGATGTGGGTTTGTCTTTAAAAGTCAAACCACAAATATCTGATGGTGGCTCAATCAGAATGTCGATTTATCAGGAAGTATCAAGCGTAGACAACACGACGACGAATAGTGCAGGTCTAATCACAAACAAGAGCGTGATCGAATCTAATGTGTTGGTCGATGATGGACAAATTATCGCACTTGGTGGTTTGATGAAAGACTCGATCGAAGATTCTAGCGAGGGCGTACCTCTGCTAAGTAATATTCCTGTATTAGGTAATTTATTCAAATATCAAACTAAGACCCGCGGTAAAACAAGTCTGATGATTTTTATACGGCCAGTCGTGATTCGTAATGCAGAACAAAGCGGCAATGTATCCCTGGATCGCTACGACTATATGCGTACGCAGATTGCCCCGGTAAAAGGAACTGATATGAATAGTCTGTTGCCGGAAATTGAAAAAGGTAAGTTATTTAAAACACCTGTTGTAAATCCGGGTGATAAATCTGCGACGGAAAGCAAAGAGAGTAAATAACAGCATGCTAGAGAACCGATTATTGTCGTATGCGTATGCCCGTGACTTTTCAGTACTTGCTTGTCGTGATTTGAACGATTCAGCGGCATGTGTAGAACTAGCTGTATCCACCGAAACTAAACCTGCCGCTATTGCTGAGGTAGGGCGCCGTTTTGGCCGCGTTAAATTAAACGTGATGCCGCATGCAGACTTGCTGGAAATGATCGCCAGAACCTATGCAGGATCTGGCGGTGATGCTGCTGACGTAGTTGGTGAAGTAGAGTCTGATCTAGATTTGGCGAAGCTGATGCTGGATATGCCAGCGATTGAGGATTTGCTGGAGTCTGCCGATGATGCACCAGTCATTCGAATGATTAACGCTCTGCTGACACAAGCATTGCGGGACGGTGCATCAGATATTCATATTGAGCCGTTTGAGCAAATTTCGATAGTGCGTTTTCGTATTGATGGTTCATTGCGCGATGTAGTGCGTCCGAAAAAAGCGATTCATGCCTCATTAGTATCGCGAATTAAAATCATGGCGCAGCTAGATATTGCCGAAAAGCGATTACCACAAGATGGACGTATTACTTTGCGTATTGGTGGTAAACCGGTTGATGTCCGCGTCTCCACCTTACCAACAGGGCATGGCGAACGCGCAGTATTGCGTCTGCTTGATAAAGAGGCGGGTCGGTTAGATCTGAGTACCTTAGGGATGAGCCCCGATGTGCTGCCACAGTTTGATAAATTGATCGCGCAGCCACACGGTATCGTGCTGGTCACCGGGCCTACTGGCTCAGGTAAAACGACTACGCTGTATGCGGCATTGTCACGTTTAAATGCGGGTAAGACCAATATCCTGACAGTAGAAGATCCGATTGAATACGAACTTGCTGGCGTGGGACAAACTCAGGTTAATGCGCGTATTGATATGACGTTTGCCAAGGCACTTCGCGCTATCTTACGACAAGATCCCGACGTCATCATGATTGGCGAGATTCGCGATTTAGAGACAGCGCAAATCGCGGTGCAAGCGTCGTTGACTGGGCATTTGGTGTTAGCGACTTTGCATACGAATGACTCTGCGGCAGCAGTTACTCGCTTGCTTGATATGGGCATAGAACCGTTCTTGCTGTCATCGTCTTTACTCGGTGTTATCGCACAGCGATTAGTGCGTAAGCTCTGCACCCATTGCAAACGTTTTGATGGTCAGGACTGGCATTCAGTCGGCTGTGAGCATTGTGGTCATACCGGGTATCAAGGACGAGTAGGAGTTTATGAATTGTTGCTGACGACAGAAGAAATTCGTTCGCAAATTCATCATCAGGCTTCAGAGGCAGAAGTCCGCACGGTAGCGCAGCGAGATGGTATGAAAACGATGCGTGAAGATGGCGATCGTTGGTTGACGGCAGGCGTTACCACCCGGGAAGAATTATTGCGAGTAACGAAAGAGTAAACCATCGTGCCAGCATTCAGATATGAAGCCATTGATCCAGATGGACTAAGCAAAAAAGGTGTGGTCAACGCAGATAGTGCGCGCGCAGCGCGTGCCGATTTGCGTAGCCAGAATTTTTTACCCATCACCGTTGAACTCATTGCCAATCAACTCGATGCAGAAGGTAAGAAGCGACGTAGTATTTTTGGTGAGCACTTATCTACCGTTGAACTTGCGCTATTTACCAGACAGTTAGCAAGCTTGTTAGAAGCAGGCTTACCCTTGGAACAATCGTTGTCAGCCTTGTTAGAGCAATCAGAGCGCAGTTATATCCGTGATTTGATTGCATCTATTCGATCAGAAGTGATGGCCGGCGCGTCTCTGTCCGATGGTCTAAAACAGCATCCAAATGACTTTGCCGATATCTATTGCGCGCTGGTTGCTTCCGGCGAGCAAATCGGCCATTTGTCGCGTGTATTATCGCGTTTGGCAGATTATATTGAGCGTCGCAATGCCTTGGTGCAAAAAGTCAAATTAGCCTTTACTTACCCGGCCATTGTCACAGTAGTTGCGTTTGCGATTGTGATATTTTTGTTGACCTATGTGGTGCCGCAGATCGTCTCTGTATTTGCCAATACAAAACAAAAATTACCTTTCTTGACGGTGATGATGTTGGCGATATCCGATTTTGTACGTAGCTATGGATTGTTCGTCGGAATCGTGATTGCAGTTGCCTTCTGGAGCTGGCGCATGGCGCTTAAAAATCCAGATGTCAAAATGCGCTGGCATACCTGGTTGTTAACGGCACCTTTATATGGCAAGTTTGAACGTAGTTTAAATACCTCACGCTTTGCCAGCACTCTGGCGATTACTACTGGCTCTGGCGTACCTATTTTGCGCGCTTTGCAAACCAGTCGGGAGACCTTGTCTAATGTCGCAATGCGCCAGCAAGTGGAAGATGCGACCGCCAGTGTACGTGAAGGTGTGGGCTTAGCGCGCGCGCTGTCAGCACATAAACACTTTCCGCCAATGTTGATTCATATGATACGTGCAGGAGAAGTCACCGGAGAGCTGCCTGCGATGCTGGAGCGTGCATCTAACGCGCAGGAGCAAGATTTAGAACGCCGTGCATTGACGATGGCAGGTCTACTGGAACCAGCATTAATTCTGGCAATGGGTGTAGTTGTGCTACTGATTGTACTTGCCGTGTTGATGCCGATTATTGAAATTAATCAACTGGTTCGCTGACAACTTAATCACCGATATTGCAAACACTACCAAGCTATTGATCCTGACTAATCAGGCCAATTTATTGGGTAGATTAATCAAGGCGATTAACTTAGATGATTAACTAAGTTGAGTTATCTGCCATAAGCAAGGAATGAAATGAAGCGTGCCCCATTAATAGTCAGTTTTTTGATGTTTATTACCTTATGTATGTCCCTCAGTTTTTGGGGTATCCATCTATTTAAACCGCAAGCACGTGCTGTAGCCGTACCGATGCAGTCTGCTGCATTTGAGCCAGGTGCTGGCCAGTGGGGTAGTGTATTTGGTCAAAGTCAGGTAGCACAAGCGGCTAGTAATTATCAATTAAAAGGCGTGATACTCGCTGTTCGACAAATAGAAAGTGTCGCCATCATCAGCGCCAATGGCAGGCCAGCTCAAGCTGTTGGGATTGATCAAGAGTTATCTCCAGGGGTCACGCTGAAGGCCGTTTATGATCAATATATTTTGATTTCTGAAAACGGTATTTCCAAGCGAGTTGAACTGCCACCATCAGCAACCATTACCAGCGCACCGATCAGTCCAAATGGTGCTGCTACCATAGCTCCGCCAAATCCAATTGCGTTCCCATCAAATAGTCGTCAGGTTTTTAGTGGAAATAATCCTGGTATTTCTATTAGTGGTGGCGTACCTGTTTTAACGCCGCAACCAGCCTCTACACCAACGCCTCCAGATAATCAGCAATAACTGAAGATTAGTCTCAATACGGCCCAATCAAGCCGGTAAGTCTTCTAAGTCTATTAAGCCTATTAGTGAATACACTTCCTCAATTTTTACAAGATGCCTTGGCTCAGGCTCATCCATCCTGGCATCCAGCTTTGTACCAAGGCTTGGCCGCAGTAAAAGCGGCAGATCCAGAGTATTTGAGTAATCTGTCAGGCTCCCATTTTTTACCTACTGCGGGACGTTTATTTGCTGCATTTGCCATACCTATTGATGCGGTACGCCATGTGCTGGTAGGTGAGGGACCTTATCCTCGGGAAGATAGTGCGACTGGATTTTGTTTTATGGATGGTGCCGTCACAGATTTATGGTCGCAAGAGTCTGGTGGTGGTTTATCCAAAAAAGTGAATCGTGCAACATCGCTGCGTAATTTCATCAAGATGTTATTGGTTACTGGCGGATATTTGACGCTAGAAAACACCTCTATTTCTGCGGTTGCTGAGGTCGCAAGCAAAGCGAAAGCGGCTGATTCTGTCTTCATTAAATCTCTGCCAGAGTTGCAAGAGAATTTGCTTGCAGAGGGATTTTTATTGTTGAACGCGTCATTGGTATTTCGACCGGATGTTGCGCCTATCAAAGATGCAAAAGCGTGGCTGCCGTTTCTTCAATCCATTTTTTTTGCATTGAACAAACAACAAAATAGAACAGCAGTCAAGCCTACCATTTTAGTCTTATGGGGCAAAATTGCTGAGCAGTTGCAGCAGATGCCAGTGGTAGCTTTATTTCAACAACAGATTGCAGAGCATCCTTATAACTTGTCATTTATTGGGAACAAAAATATGCAAGATTTTTTCGCCCCGCTGAACTTGTTGTATAAACGTCTTGCATAAATACTTCTACTTGTTCTAATCATTAGCTATATTTGCCATTGCCGGAAATAACTATAAGAAAAATACTTTAGATACTGATAAAAATCTCCATTTGTAGAATAAACTAAGACCAGAAACTTCAACGCTTTACATAGCTGTAAGTTGCTGCAGCCTAAACTACCGAAGATCAAATCATCGCTTGTCGAGATAGTCAGTGTAACTAAGATCAAACATGTTGAAAAAAATAGAAACTAATCAATTGCGCGTAGGGATGTACGTGCAGGAATTGTGTAGTTCCTGGATGGATACCCCCTTTTGGCAAAAGTCTTTTTTGTTAGAAGATCAGAGCGTATTGAATAAAGTAATTAGTACAAAGATTAAAGAAGCTTGGATTGATACGATAAAAGGACTTGATGTTTTTCAGCCGATAGAGGAGGTTGAAGAGCCAGTTGCAGAATCTGAAATCGTGGTGCCTGTTAAAGAAATTCAAGTGCCGTCTTTTAAAGATATCCAGACCGTTTCGATGGATGAGGAAGTTGGGCGAGCCGCAAAAATTGTTAGCAAATCGAAGCAAGCTGTTTTTTCGATGTTCCATGAGGCGCGCATGGGCAATGCTGTCGACGTAGAAAATGCCTTGCCATTGGTGGAGGAAATTGCTTCTTCAGTGATGCGTAATTCTGGTGCTTTAATTGGCCTGGTTAGACTCAAAACCAAAGACGATTACACCTACATGCATTCCATCGCGGTATGTGCATTGATGATTGCACTATCTAAGCAATTAGGTTTGAACGATGCCCAAATACGTGAAGCTGGCTTAGCTGGTTTGTTGCATGATATTGGTAAAATGATGGTGCCCGCAGATATCCTGAACAAGCCAGGAAAATTGACAGCCGATGAGTTCATATCTGTGAAGGAACATCCTGAAGCTGGCTACAATATGCTGCTGGAGGTGAAGGGTATTAGTGATATCGCTCTGGATGTTTGTTTGCATCATCATGAGAAAATGGATGGCACCGGATATCCTGATCGCCTCTCTGGTCAACAAATAAGTTTGTTTGCTCGTATGGGTGCCGTGTGCGATGTGTACGATGCGATCACTTCTGATCGTCCATATAAGCAAGGTTGGTGTCCCGCAGAGTCTTTGCGAAAGATGGCTGAATGGAGTAAAGGTCATTTCGATGAAAAAGTATTCCAGGCTTTTGTAAAAAGTATCGGGATATTCCCAGTCGGAACGCTTATACGGTTGGAGTCAGGTCGGCTTGGCGTGGTAGTCGAGCAGCAAGTCGGTAAGTCCTTATTGCTGCCAAAAGTCAGAGTCTTTTTTTCTGTCAAATCTCTGGCGTATATTGTTCCAGAACTGATTGATTTAGCACGGCCTGGCTCACAAGATAAAATTATAGGCCGTGAAGATGCGAGTACGTGGGGATTAAAAGATATTAGTCGTTATTGGCTTGGTGAGGCGAGTGCGCCTGCTGCTTGATTTAGGCACCTGAAGAAACGATCCTTGATATTTGTTACTACGTGAATATGCACTCATTTTGAGTGCTTTTTTATTTGGATTGCTATCTTGGATAAATCTAATACTCATAGTGAGTATATTTTGGTCGTCCATATATCAAAAGGACAATAAGGCATATTTTTTAAAAATTCTGAGGAGTATATGGACTTTGAGCGTATTGAACTTGCGTGAAATGAGGTTGGAAATCTTCCCAGTCTCTTTTGGGATTGGTTTTTTTGCGCAAGTTTTACGTCGATATCTCTAATTAAGACTTACGCAAAATTGTCCCAGTAAAGCGCAGCGACGAAGAAATTACTTTAGTGCTGTAAGAAGCTGGGCGGCTTTGCGTAAGTCTTATGCATGCAAAAAACTGAAAATTACTTCTCTGGCTGTATAACAACTTTGCCGGTAACTTTGCGAGCGGCTATATCGTTCAACGCAATTGCCGTATCTTTTAATGCATAGCGCCCAGAAATTCGTGGTTTGATTTTGCCTTCAGCTAACCAGCCAATTAATTCGCGCATTGCTGCCCGATTTGCTTTGGGTTCGCGTTTGGCAAATTCTCCCCAAAACACACCGACTAAAGAAGCGCCTTTGAGCAGCGTTAAGTTCAATGGCAATTTCGGGATTTCACCATTTGCAAATCCCACGACCAAGTAACGTCCGCGCCAAGCAATGGAGCGGAATGCAGGTTCTGCATAGATGCCACCAACCGGATCGTAAATAACATCTGGCCCTTTACCATCTGTTGCCGCTTTGATTGCCTCACGCAGGTCTTGCGTACTGTAATTGATCGTCAGATCGGCGCCATGTTCTTTGCAAATAGCAAGCTTCTCATCGGACGAGGCCGCGGCGATTACGCGTGCCCCTAATGCTTTGCCGATTTCAATCGCTGCCAGGCCAACGCCACCGGCAGCGCCTAGCACCAACATCGTTTCTCCGGCTTTTAACTGAGCACGATCGACTATCGCGTGATGCGATGTGCCGTAGGTGAGAGTAATCGCTGCTGCAGTATCGAAATCCATCCCCGGTGGCATAGGCATCACCGCTTGCGCAGGTGCCACGACCTGTTGTGCGAATGCGCCGTGACCGATGAAGGCAATTACTTTATCGCCGACTTTGATATTGCTGACGCCATCACCGATAGCTCTTACCACGCCAGACAATTCGCTGCCTGGGGTGAATGGCAGTTCTGGTTTAAATTGATATTTGTTTTGGATGATCAGCACATCCGGGAAGTTAACCCCGGCGGCTTTTACATCAATCACCACTTGTCCAGCACCTGCAACAAGATCTGGCAACTCTTCTACGACCAAGGTATCGGGTAAACCCCAAGCTTTGCAAAGTACGGCTTTCATGTATTTGTCTCCTCTTTAAAATAGTACGACCGTTTGATTTTGTGATTATGCCGCAAAAATCCGACGCTTGTCTCAAATTACAATGTTGCATCGGTTAAAATGTTTCTTATGAAAATCCTGATCAGTAATGACGATGGTTACCTCGCTCCTGGCATTGTCGCTTTGGCCGATGCATTAGCATCGATTGCCGACATTGTCGTGGTCGCGCCTGACAGCAATCGCTCCGGTAGTTCTAACGCCTTGACATTGGATCGACCCTTGTCAGCACAGCGCGCGTCGAATGGTTTTTATTTTGTGAATGGTACTCCCTCCGATTGCGTGCACATTGCGCTGACATCAATCATGCAAGAGAAGCCGGATTTGATCGTTTCTGGTATTAATCAGGGACAGAATATGGGGGACGATACTTTGTATTCTGGTACGGTAGCCGCCGCGACTGAGGGATATTTATTTGGCATCCCTGCCATCGCTTTTTCGCAAGTAGATAAAGGATGGTCACATCTTGAGGATGCGGCAAAAATAGCACTGAACATGGTCAAGCAAGGTTTTGCCGCGCTGCCCAGACCCTATTTGTTGAATGTGAATATCCCTAATTTGCCTATGTCGGATATTAAAGGGATGCGTGCCGCGCGCCTGGGCAAGCGTCATATGTCCGAGCCGGTGATTAAAGCGCAAGATCCACATGGTCGTGATATTTATTGGATAGGCCCACCAGGTAAAGCAAAAGAGGCAGGCGAGGGCACAGATTTTTTTGTTACGGTGCAAGGCTATGTATCGGTTACGCCTTTGCAAATTGATCTGACCAACATAAAACAACTGTCGCAATTGCAAGACGATTTTGGTGCGGGTGAAGCATGACCAAAAATGAAAAACGTTTTCCCTTGCAATTGTCTTCCGTGATGGATAGCGCTAAGCAGCAAACGCATCGTCAATCTATTTCAGCGCATTTGGTAAAAACGGCGACACCCCAGACCGCGACGCAGAATGCCGCCAAACATGGAGCGTCTAAACAAGATGCCGCAAAAAATTCGCTCCGGTCATCGTCGCTCAGTCCTAATCCAACGACAAAATCTGATCAGACATCTTCCAACGTAGTGAGCTCTCGTCCTTTAGTATCGGATGGTGTGCGGCGCGCAATGGTGGCACGTGTTGCTCAGCAAGGCGTCAAAGATCGCTTAGTATTAGCTGCGCTGGAGGCAATTCCACGCCACCTTTTTATTGAGTCTGGTATGTCAAGTCAGGCTTACGTTGATGCCTCGCTTCCGATTGGGCATCACCAAACGATTTCACAGCCTTATATCGTGGCGCGTATGATAGAAATTATGCGTAATGATGGCAAACTCAATCGTGTTTTAGAAATCGGAACTGGCTGCGGCTATCAGGCTGCCGTATTGTCCTTGGTGGCAAAAGAGGTCTATTCGATTGAGCGGATTAAA
The DNA here is from genome assembly GCF_040544435.1 of Undibacterium sp. GrIS 1.2. Lineage (NCBI taxonomy): Bacteria > Pseudomonadati > Pseudomonadota > Betaproteobacteria > Burkholderiales > Oxalobacteraceae > Undibacterium > Undibacterium sp. GrIS 1.2. The sequence goes on along the minus strand of NZ_JBEONP010000010.1, from coordinate 98,915 downwards.
GCACTGCACGAACTGGCTAAAAATAACCTGCGCCCCATGCGAATTGCAAATATTCGATTGCATTATGGCGATGGTATGTTGGGCTTGCCTCAAGTTGAGCCATTTGACGGTATCATCTTGGCTGCTGCAGGTATGGAAGTGCCAAAGGCATTATTGGAGCAGCTAGCAATTGGTGGCCGCCTGATCGCACCAGTGGGTGGCGCTAAACAAGTTTTACAATTAATTCAGCGTACCGCAAAACATGAGTGGCAAAGTTCGATACTTGAGCAATGTCATTTCGTCCCTTTACATCAAGGCGTCATCTAAATTTGATGAATCCATTATTTAATTAATTGAATCTGCAATGAGTATGAAGAAATTAAAGTTATTAATCACATTAGTCCCCGCAGTTGCTCTATCAGGTTTTATCACTGCTTGTAGTACCACGCCCAATAATGCCCCGGTGATTGATCGCGGAAGTGACAGCATAAAAGCGGACTCCAAAGGTGTTACGGACGTATCAAAAGTCGTGCCAAAACCCGCCGATACTCGCGGTACTTATGTTGTTAAGCGCGGCGATACTTTATTCAGAATTGCTTTAGACAATGGGCAAAGTTATAGCGATCTGGTCGCATGGAATAACTTAAAAAATCCGAATGATATTAAAGTAGATCAAGTTTTGCGCGTAGCGCCGCCAGACGGAACCACCTCTGTACAAACAGGTAGCGTCAATACCAGTGGTGTAGAGGTGAGGTCGCTTACGGCGGCACCAATAAATCCATCAACCAATAAGACCAGTCCACGGGGTGATAAGCGTCCATATTCAGACGCCAATTTAGCTGAACTGCAAAAGCTTGATTCGACCGGCGCAGTGAGTCCCGTAACTCCTGGTGTGGCTAAATCAGATGTCGTGCCTCCGGCTGCGGTAGTCGCTGTGCCTAAGAGAGATAAACCAATTGAAGCCACAGCTCCAGAGAGTGATGTAGTGGATTGGATCTGGCCAGCAGAAGGGAAAGTAATCGCCGGATTTGATGATGCAAAAAATAAGGGACTCGATATTTCAGGCAAGCTGGGACAGAGTGTCATGGCTGCTGGCGCTGGCAAAGTTATGTATGCCGGTAACGGTATTCGTGGATATGGTAATCTTGTGATCATCAAGCATACAAGCACCTTGCTCTCTGCATATGCTCACAATAAAACCATTTTGGTTACTGAAGGACAGACTATTGCAAAAGGGCAGAGAATCGCCGAGATGGGTGATTCTGATAGTGATACTGTGAAGTTGCATTTTGAAATCAGACAGCAAGGTAAGCCAGTTGATCCGTCTAAATTTTTGCCGCATCAGTAGTTAGTAATCGGTAACTAGAAACAACGCTAGAATCAAGAGCAATCATTATTTAATTTTGGTTAGAAAATAATTAGTCAGTAAGTTCAAAATAGGATAAGTCGTTTAACTCACACTATGCCCAATACTTCAACTAAACATCAACTGCAATCGCCTGAAACGGACGACGATCAAGATCAAGATGGTCTGGTTGATGCCAACGCTGAACGAACCAACCCATCAGACTTCTCTGAGGATGAGGTTGAAGAGGCTGAGGATGGGCAAAACGATAATCCGATTTCTTTAATCGTTGCTCCGATTGATGAGCTGAAAACAGTATTAGCCGCTGAGTTATCGACCGATACGACGCAGCACTATTTAAATCAAATCGGCACTCGCCCATTGTTCTCTGTCGCAGAAGAATTACACTACGCGACTTTGGCCAAGCAAGGTAATTTTGAAGCGCGCCAAAAAATGATAGAGCACAATTTGCGGCTCGTCGTTTCCATTGCTAAGCATTACATCAATCGCGGCGTCGCCTTGCTCGATATGATAGAGGAGGGTAATCTGGGTTTGATGCATGCGATTGATAAGTTTGAGCCTGAGCGCGGTTTTCGTTTTTCGACTTACGCCACATGGTGGATACGCCAGAGTATTGAGCGCGCCATCATGAACCAAGCGCGCACTATCCGTTTGCCTGTGCACATGGTACGTGAACTGAACCTGATTTTACGTGCCAAATATCATCTGGAATCACAGCAGCATGATGGTCGTGATGCGGCGTTAGAAGATATCGCCCATCTGGTCGACAGACCGCTGGATGAGGTGCAAGATATTCTTGCTTTGTCTGAGCATGCAACGTCGCTAGATACGCCTCTGGATAATGATCCGCAATCTAGTTTGATGGACATGCTGCCAGGTGACAGCGAAGACACACCGGATATTCGTGCAGAACAGCATGAGATGACTATTTTGGTCAGAGATTGGTTGTCTAAGCTGCCGGACAAGCAACGCATCGTCATCGTGCGTAGGTTTGGCCTTGATAATGATGATCCCGCAACGCTAGAGACCTTGGCGGATGAAATGGGTATCACGCGTGAACGTGTGCGACAAATTCAGCAAGAGGCGCTGATTAAGCTCAAGCGATCCTTCTCATCACGTGGTGTAGGACGTGATGCGCTGTTGTGATTTGCCTGACTGATCTGCTTTGGGCTGCACTGTAAGTAAAGTAATTTCTAGCTGTTTGCGAACCTGCTCCCAAGTTTCTACGCGCTTTCTCCATAGTTTCTCCTATAATCCCGTTTTCTGAATTAAACCTGATCGGCGTGATCTGTGCATCACGCCGCAATTATTATGAATACTATTAATATCCGTTCTTTCGACATGGACGCCCGTGGCGTTGGTCATCTGGAAAATGAAGATGGCACTCCAGGAAAAGTTGTTTTTGTTGAAGGGGCTTTGCCGGGTGAGGTGGTTGGCTTCAGCACATTCAAAAAGAAGGCGACCTGGGAAGCTGCAAATATGACGCAGTTGGTGCGTGAGTCGTCACAACGGGTTAAGCCTAAATGTGAATTTTTTGGCGTATGTGGCGGTTGCTCTATGCAGCATCTGGAGTCAAATGCACAAGTAGCGATGAAGCAGCGCGTGCTGGAAGATAATCTCTGGCATATCAGCAAGGTGAAAGCAGAGACAATGTTGCGACCAATTTATGGTCCGACTTGGGGTTACCGTTATCGCGCCCGGCTTTCTGTGCGTAATGTACATAAAAAAGGCATGGTTTTAGTCGGTTTTCATGAGAAAAAATCTCGCTATGTCGCCAATATGGAAACCTGTGAGATTTTGCCGCCGCATGTGTCTGCAATGCTCATGCCATTGCGTGATCTGATTTCGTCTTTATCGATTATTGAGGCATTGCCGCAAATCGAACTGGCGATCGGTGAGGGTGTAACTGCGATGGTGTTGCGCATAATGGAGGCGCTGACTGCCGAGGATGAAATAAAGCTGAAGGCTTTTGCGGATCAATATCAAGTGCAATGGTGGTTGCAAACCAAAGGGCCAGAAACAGCTACTCCGTTTTATCCAGAGCACAGTGAATTGCATTATTTATTACCCGAGTTTGGTATAAAAATGCCATTTAAGCCGACTGATTTTACTCAGGTTAATCATCATATCAATCGCGTTCTGGTAGAGCGCGCTCTGCGTTTGCTGGATGTCCAAAAAGGCGAGCGTATTGCTGATTTGTTCTGCGGTTTAGGTAATTTCACGTTACCGATTGCAACTTTAGCAAAAGAAGTTGTGGGGATCGAGGGTAGTTCAACGTTGACAGAGCGGGCAATGGAGAATGCTCGTGCCAACGGATTAGAGGCAACGACTTCATTTGGTACGCGTAATTTGTTCGAGGTTACTGCGCAAGATTTCGTTGCCTTGGGTAAGTTTGATCGCTTTTTAGTCGATCCCCCGCGCGATGGTGCAATGGCAGTTTGCCAAGCCCTGATCGATTTGGGCAGTCTAGCACCAGAGTTGAAGCCCAAGCGCATTGTGTATGTGTCATGTAGCCCGTCTACGCTAGCACGTGATGCTGGCATGTTGGTCAATCAGGCCGGCTATCGCTTGAGCTTTGCTGGCGTCGTCAATATGTTCCCACACACGTCCCACGTAGAATCGATGGCAGTTTTTGATTTGGATTAATTTAATACTGGGTGGGTGTATTTAAAGTTGTCCATAGAAACGCTGGATAATATGGCTAATTATGCATATACTCCCTGTAATCCTAAAAAATTTCTAAATTTAACGCTGACTTAGTTAGCCAAGCTGATCATCCCATATTCTATTTTGCGGTTTTTGTACTCGCTTTGGGGGATAAGGAACTGATCTGATTGGTGCTTTCGGCGCCCAAGTACTTATTTAATAATAATTCTTGCAGGTAATTGTCTTTATTGGCAACTTACCTTAGGTGGGTCGTTTTTATGATAAAATCGAAGGTTAGATGAATTCTTGAAATTTTGTCTTAACCCTTTCATTTTATTGGAGTTTTTAGATGGCTATCGAACGTACATTGTCTATTATTAAGCCTGATGCAGTTGCAAAAAACGTTATTGGTCAAATTGTCAGCCGCTTTGAAGCTGCTGGCTTGAAAGTAGTCGCTGCTCGCTTGACACAATTGTCCCGCGCTGAAGCAGAAGGTTTCTATGCAGTTCACGCTGCACGCCCATTCTTCAAAGACCTGGTTGATTTCATGATCTCTGGCCCAGTCTTTGTTCAAGCATTAGAAGGCGAAGGCGCGATTTTGAAAAATCGTGATCTGATGGGTGCAACAGATCCAAAGAAAGCAGAAAAAGGCACAATTCGTGCAGATTTCGCAGAATCAATCGACGCAAATGCAGTACATGGTTCCGATGCAGTTGAAACAGCCGCCATCGAAATCGCTTACTTCTTCCCAGCGTTGAACGTGTACTCACGTTAATCACAGTTTGTAATATCGTCTTGGTTTTGTAGTGATACTTAAGCAGGATGTGAAGGAAGATGCATATGACGGCTCTCACCAATTTGTTGGACCTGGATCCCGCGCAACTCGTCGCTTATTGCGGTGAGTTGGGTGAGAAGCCGTTTCGCGCCAAGCAATTGCAGCGCTGGATACACCAGTTCGGTGCCGGTAGCTTCGAAGAAATGAGCGATCTCGCAAAATCGCTAAGAGAAAAATTATCTACGCGAGCCTTTATTGCCGCTCCTGCAATTATTAGCGACCATACGTCAACAGATGGGACGCGCAAATGGTTGTTGGATGTGGGGCAGGGCAATGCTGTAGAAGCAGTATTTATCCCCGAAGAGAATCGTGGAACCTTGTGTATCTCCACTCAGGCCGGTTGTGCAGTCAATTGCCGCTTTTGCTCAACGGGTAAGCAAGGATTTAATCGTAATTTAAGCGTTGGTGAAATTATTGGCCAACTTTGGATGGCTGAGTTTTTATTGCGTAAAACTAAAGGTATAGCACCGGGACCAAAAGGCGAACGTCAAATTACTAATGTAGTAATGATGGGGATGGGCGAACCTTTATTGAATTTTGAGCCAACGGTCACTGCTTTGCGTCTGATGTTAGATGATAATGCCTATGGTTTATCACGTCGTCGTGTTACGTTGTCTACCAGCGGTGTGGTGCCAATGATTGATAAGTTGTCCCAAGAGTGTGCAGTGGCGTTGGCAGTGTCTTTGCATGCCTCAAACGACACTCTGCGCGACAGCTTAATACCGTTAAATAAAAAATATCCGTTGCATGAATTAATGGCGGCTTGCAAGCGGTATTTGGATTATGCTCCACGTGATTTCGTGACATTTGAATACTGCATGTTGGATGGCGTAAATGATACGGATCAACATGCTCGTGAGCTGGTGCAATTAGTTAAAAATGTTCCCTGTAAGTTTAACTTGATTCCGTTTAACCCTTTTCCGGAATCGGGTTTAAAACGTTCAGCCAATCCTCGTATAAAGGCTTTTGCCCAAGTGCTGATGGATGCGGGATTAGTGACAACCATACGTAAGACGCGAGGCGATGATATTGATGCCGCCTGTGGGCAGTTAGCAGGTGAGGTTCAGGACAGAACGCGAGTGCAAGAGCGTATGCAAAAAATGGCGGAATATCAAACCAAGTTTGGTAAAAATTTTGGCAAGATCGTGGAGATCACTCAGTGAAAATTTTTGGATTGCACTATCGTTTTTTATCTGGCGTGTTACTGGCGCTGATGTTGTCCGCATGTGCAAGCAAAAAGCCTGAGGGGTTTAAGCCTGAGAATAACCAGCCAACTGAAAGTGTTGATTTGCAAAAGAGAGCATCCATTCGTATGGAATTGGCGATTGGTTATTATCAGCAAGGACAATACAAAGTCGCGCTGGATGAAATTAGACAGGCGTTAATCATGTCCCCTGATTTGGTTGATGCCTATAGTGTCAGAGCTTTGGTTTACATGGATATGGGTGAGAAGTCCTTGGCTGAAGAGAACTTTCAGCGTGCCTTAAAACTGGCGCCAAATAATTCAGATATTGCTAATAATTATGGTTGGTTTCTATGTCAAAACGGACATGAAAAACAAGGCATGACTTACTTCGACAAAGTACTAAAAGACCCAACCTACACTACACCGATAAAAGTCCTTCACAACGCAGGTGTTTGTAGTCTTAGATTGAAAGATACAGTTAAGGCAGAAAACTATTTTATGCAAGGTTTTCGTATTGATCCGGGTAGTCCGACAATCAATGCTAATCTGGCCAAAATTTATTTGGATCGTACTGAATACGAAAAGGCAAAATTTTATATAAACAGAGTACTCAAAGAAGACATATTTGCGGCAGACGTACTTTGGTTGGCGATAAAAATAGAAAATAAACTGGGAGACCAATCCGCCGTAGCTGGTTTGGGTACACAGTTGCGTAGACGCTATCCTAATTCCAAAGAGTACGCTCTGTTTCAGCGAGGGGCTTTTGATGAGTGATGCAGGTATGAATTTATCCGTAGAGAAATTAAATACCTCAGATATGAATGAAGATAATAAGCCTGAGTTATCGGCAACTCGCTCTGCTGGAGCGCTTCTAGCAGCTGCTCGTGAGCAAAAAGACTGGACAGTCCAGCATATTGCTGATCAATTAAAACTTTCAGTAAGGCAGATAATCGCAATTGAATCAAATCATTTTAACGAACTTCCTAAGATGGTGATAGTGCGAGGCTTTATCAGGTCTTATGCTAAGTTGTTAAAAATTGATGCTGAGCCAATCATTGAGTTGCTACCTAAAGAGAATGACTTGTCTGTAGAGTCGACGGGTGTTCGGCCGGTATTAGCTACTCCTTTTCTTGAGTCTAGATTGCCTCTAATGGGGCGGCAAGATGTCAATAATGGTAAGTACGTCTGGGGTGCTGTGGTGCTTGCGATACTTGCGCTTGTTTTTTTTGTATTGCAAAAATATGAGCATATTAGTTATATTCAGAATCTAATTTCACCTAAAGTGTCATCCAGTTTGGAAGCGCCCGCGAGCGCAGCGACTTCTAAAAATTCGACTAATTCTGTTGCCTTGGATACTGCCTCTGTAGAAAATAAATCGGAGGGGCAAGTGAATCTACCGTCATCTGAAGTGGCATCTCCAAATACTTCTCAGTCTGGTTCAAGCTCTATATCTGATATTGTGGTGCCATCAACAGTATCTGCGCCAGTTTTGTCCTCCAGTACTGTTAATCAGCAGCTAGCTGACCCGGCTCAGGCTGTTGTGCTTAATTCTGCAAATAATTTAATGAAATTTAAATTTCGGCAGGATTCCTGGATACAATTAAAACGTGAAAATGGCAGTGTAGTGACGTCTCATTTAGCAAGGGCTGGGACAGAAGAGAGTTTCGATCTCAAAGAGCCTTTGCAGATCAAAATTGGTAATGCGGCTGGTGTCGATGGGACATTACGTGGGGTTTCTTTAAATATTGCGCCGACAAAAGAGAGCAATGTTTTTAATCTAAGTGTGAAGTAAGTATGACATCTTCTTTTTCTGGCATAGCATCCGGACCATTTGTACGTCGCTTGAGCCGAAGTGCAAAAATTGTATATGGCTCACGTCAAGTTGTCGTTGGTGGTTCTGCACCAGTGGTGGTTCAGTCGATGACAAACACGGATACCGCTGATGTAATTGGTACTGCCATTCAAATTAAAGAGTTAGCAAGGGCTGGTTCTGAACTGGTAAGGTTGACTGTTAATAATGCGGAAGCTGCGGCAGCAGTACCAGCGATTCGTGCGCAATTGGATAAGATGGAAATAGATGTTCCCTTGGTTGGGGATTTTCATTACAACGGACATACGTTGCTAAAAGACTTTCCTGATTGTGCCCGGGCTTTATCCAAGTATCGTATAAATCCAGGAAATGTAGGGCAGGGCGCAAAACGCGATACTCAGTTTGCACAGATGATAGAGATGGCATGTTTCTACGACAAGCCTGTTCGTATCGGAGTGAACTGGGGGAGTCTCGATCAAGCTTTACTCGCTCGCATTATGGATGAAAATGCACAGCGTGCAGAGCCGTGGAGTGCGCAAACGGTGATGTATGAGGCGTTGATTACATCTGCAATAGAAAATGCACAACGAGCTGAAGAGCTAGGTTTAGCTGGCGATAAGATTATTCTGTCTTGCAAGGTTTCAGGAGTGCAGGATTTAATTGCTGTATATCGAGAACTTGCGCAGCGCTGTGACTATCCTTTGCATTTAGGCTTGACAGAAGCAGGTATGGGCAGCAAAGGTATCGTGGCATCGACAGCAGCACTATCTGTGTTGTTGCAAGAGGGGATTGGCGATACGATTCGTATTTCTCTTACTCCTGAGCCAGGCGGTGATCGTTGTAAGGAAGTCGTAGTTGGGCAAGAAATTTTACAGACGATGGGTTTAAGAAAATTCACTCCTATGGTGATTGCTTGCCCAGGATGCGGGCGTACTACTTCTACTGTATTCCAAGAATTGGCAGATAGTATTCAAACCTTTTTACGCGATCAGATGCCTGTTTGGAAAAAACAATATCCCGGTGTGGAAAGCATGAATGTTGCGGTGATGGGCTGTATCGTAAATGGTCCCGGAGAATCCAAACATGCCAATATTGGAATTAGCTTGCCTGGTACTGGCGAGTCTCCTTCTGCGCCAGTTTTTATTGATGGAGCAAAGGCGTTAACTTTGCGAGGCGATAACATCTCAGAAGAATTCCAAGCTATCGTATTAGATTATGTGAAGACTCATTACACTCCGTCTACTGTGTAACAAACGTATTTGGCTAATAAATAATTAGGTTGTAAAGTATGTCTGAAAATAAAAAAATAGAAAAAATCGTTGGCGTGAAAGGGATGAATGACCTTCTTCCAACCGATTCTCCCTTATGGGAATTGTTTGAAAATACGGTGCAGTCTGTTTTGAAGAGTTATGGCTTTCAACAAATTCGTACGCCTATCGTTGAGCCTACGGCCTTATTTGCTCGCGGTCTTGGTGAAGTTACTGATATCGTTGAGAAGGAAATGTACTCCTTTGAAGATGCAATGAATGGGGATAAATTAACCCTGCGTCCAGAGAACACGGCCGGCGTTGTGCGTGCAGCACTAGAGCATAATTTGACTTACGAAGGTCCACGACGTCTTTGGTACAACGGCCCCATGTTTAGGCATGAAAAGCCGCAACGTGGACGCTATCGTCAATTCCATCAAGTAGGGGCTGAGGCTTTAGGTTTTAGTGGTCCTGATATCGATGCAGAATTAATCATGATGTGTCAGCGTCTTTGGGATGATTTAGGTATGCAAGACTTACGTCTAGAACTAAATTCGATTGGTGACGCAGAAGAGCGTATTAAGCATCGTGTAGCATTGATTGCCTACTTTGAACAACATGAAGATATTTTAGATGCCGAGGCGCAGCGACGTTTGCATAGTAATCCACTGCGTATTCTTGATACTAAAAATCCGGCAATGCAAGAAATGGTAAATTCTGCACCTAAGCTGCTTAGTTATCTTGGTGAAGAGTCTATGTCACATTTCTTGGGTGTTCAAAAAATATTGCGTGACAATAGTATTCCATTCACGATCAATACACGTCTGGTGCGAGGCATGGATTATTACAACCGTACAGTTTTTGAGTGGGTAACTGATCAATTGGGTTCACAAGGTACAGTGTGTGCTGGTGGTCGCTATGATTCCTTATTTAGTATTTTCGGCGGTAAACCTACTCCCGCTTGTGGCTTCGCAATGGGCATTGAACGATTGTTGGAGTTAATGAAAGCATCTGGCGAAACACATGCGCCAGCCCAATGCGATATCTATCTTGTGCATCAAGGTAGCAAAGCACAAGAACAATCTTTCGTATTAGGCGAGCGTTTGCGCGATGCGGGGCTAGATGTTGTGTTACATTGCGCAACTGCAAGCGGTGTAGGTAGTTTTAAATCGCAAATGAAAAAAGCAGACGGTAGTGGAGCAGCCTACGCAGTCATCATTGGTGAGGATGAGTCCGCATCGAATACTGTCAGTATCAAGGCAATGCGCACGGAAGATATGGAGAATAACCAAGTCACGGTGCCGTTTGATACTGCTGTTGATTACTTGGTTGACCAGATCGCTGGGATCGGTGATGCAGGCGAATGCTGTGACGATCCAACTCATATTCATATTCATCACTAGACTTTATACAAAATGGCATACGATCTCGAAGAACAAGAGCAATTAGACACTCTCAAAGCATGGTGGAAACAATACGGCAACCTGGTTACTTGGCTGTTGGTAATCGCTTTATCTGCTTACGCTGCATGGACGGGTTGGACCAGCTATCAGCGTGATCAGTCAAGTCAGGCGTCACAATTGTATGACGTGCTACAAAAGGCAGTACAAGCTAAAGATAATGCAGAAGTGCAGCGAGCGGCTAATGATGTTGTCGAAAAATTTTCTAAAACACCATATGCGGCTATGTCCGCATTGACAGCAGCTAAGAGTGCTTTTGATGCTGGAGATATCAAAGTAGTCAAAGCCCAATTACGTTGGGTCATTGATCATAGTAGCGTGGAAGAATATAAAGCGATCGCAAAAATCCGTTTAGCAGGTATTGCCTTGGATGAAAAAGCTTACGATGAAGGACTAGCTTTTTTATCAGGTGATTTTTCGTCAGAATTTGCTGGAGATATTGCTGATCGGAAAGGCGATATTTATCTCGCTCAAAATAAACCTGTAGAAGCCCGCGCTGCATTTCAGAGCGCATTAGAAAAGACAAAAGAGAAAAATCCTGCGCGTCAGTTAATCCAGATAAAGCTCGATGCTCTTGGTGGTGCCGAGGCTAAGCTTGCAAGTAGTTCAGCTAGTAAATAATAGGAGTAGTTCATGCATTTTTCTGGCAAATTGCTGGCCTCATTAGTATTGCTTTCCCTCGCGGCTTGTTCCTCTATGAATCCGTTTGCGAGTAAGTCTGAAACAAAAAATATTCCGGCGACCTTGGAGGATTTTACCGTGACCATGCCAGTGAAGACTCTTTGGTCAAGCTCGGTTGGCTCATCAGGTGAATATGTATTTACGCCTGCTCAAGTTGGTGCGGATATATATGCGGCTGCAGTGGATGGTACTGTAATTAGATTGGATGCTGCTAATGGTCGGGCGGTCTGGCGTATCAATGCAGGTTCTTCTTTGACTGCTGGAGTTGGTGCTAGCGCTTCTGTAGTAGTTGTTGCAGGGCGAAAAGGTATGTTATTCGCTTTTGATACCGAGGGTAAGTTGCGCTGGAGTGTGCAAACTTCCAGCGAGATACTTTCCTCTCCAGCTGTCGCCAAAGATGTTGTGGTTGTTCGTAGTATGGATAACAAAATCGCGGCGTACGATATAGCAACAGGAACAAAAAAATGGTCTGTCGAGAGACCACTGCCAATTTTGACCTTACGTACTATTCAAGGCATCGCAATCGCGGATCAGTGGGCTATAGTCGCATTGCCTGGTGGTAAGCTAGCATCTTTTTCTTTAACTAATGGCGGTTTGCGTTGGGAGATTGCTGTTGCAGATCCTAAAGGTGCGACTGAGCTTGAGCGAATTACCGATGTTTCTGGAACTCCGTTTATTATCGGAAATGAGGCTTGTGTTTCTGCTTATCAAGGACGTGTTGGTTGTTATGACTTAACCACTGGTGCTGCGCGCTGGGCGAAAACTTTATCCAGCGAAGTTGGTGTAAGTGTAGATGAGCGATTTGTTTTTGCAGCGGATAATTCGGGTGCTGTATCCGCTTATGCTCGTAGTACCGGTGCTAGTGTTTGGCGAAATGATAAATTAGCTTACAGGCGTTTGTCCGCACCAATTTCTTTCGGTCGAGCTGTTGCTGTTGGCGACGGTTCTGGCTTTATCCATTTTCTCTCACGAGAGGATGGTTCTTTCATCGGTCGTATTAGTACCGATGGCAGTCAAATTTTGGCAGCTCCAACTGTAGTTGGCTCGAGTTTGATCGTTCAAACCAAATCAGGGGCAGTGGTTGCATTGACAACCGAGTAATACTAAATGAAGCCGGTTATTGCACTTATAGGTCGACCAAATGTCGGCAAATCCACGCTGTTCAATCGACTTACTCGCTCTCGTGATGCGTTAGTGGCAGATCTTCCTGGTTTGACAAGGGATAGACATTACGGTGAGGGACGTATTGGTGAACGTCCATTTTTGGTTATAGATACTGGTGGTTTCGAGCCCGTTGCCAAAGAAGGCATCATGCATGAAATGGCCAAGCAAACTAAGCAGGCTGTAGCTGAGGCTGATGTGGTTGTGTTTATCGTTGATGGACGTCAGGGTTTGACTCCGCATGATAAAACTATTACGGATTTTTTGCGAAAATCTGGACGCTCCGTGATGTTGGTAGTAAATAAAGCTGAGGGTATGAAATATAGCTCTGTTACAGCCGATTTTTATGAATTAGGATTAGGCGATCCGTACGTCATTTCAGCAGCGCACGGAGATGGCGTAACAGATTTAGTTGAGGAGTCGTTAGACATTGCGTTTGCGCAAAGACCTCCAGAATTGGAGGAGCCAGATGATGTCGTAAGGGGAATCAAGCTCGCGATAGTTGGGCGTCCCAATGTTGGTAAATCAACTTTAGTTAATACACTATTGGGCGAGGATCGGGTCATAGCATTTGATATGCCCGGCACTACCCGTGATTCGATTGAAATTCCTTTTGAGCGCGATGGAAAACATTACACTTTGATTGACACAGCGGGTATTCGCCGCCGTGGAAAAGTGTTTGAGGCAATAGAGAAATTTTCTGTAGTCAAGACTTTACAATCGGTTTCGGAAGCAAATGTTGTGTTGCTTATGCTCGATGCGCAGCAAGATATATCTGAGCAAGATGCACATATAGCTGGCTTTATCTTGGAGTCTGGACGAGCCTTAGTTATTGGTGTCAATAAATGGGATGGCTTGCAAAGCGACAGACGCGATGAAATCAAATTGGATATTGAACGTAAGCTGAATTTTTTGACATTTGCTAAGTTTCATTTTATTTCTGCTTTAAAAGCTAGCGGTATCGCTCCTTTAATGAAGTCCGTCGATGCTGCTTATGCTGCAGCAACAGCGAACTTATCTACGCCAAAATTAACTCGTGCGCTGATAGAAGCTGTTGAGCATCAGCAGCCGAAGCGTAAAGGCTCGATAAGACCTAAGCTGCGTTATGCCCACCAAGGCGGTCAAAATCCACCCATTATTGTTATTCATGGCAATGCCTTGGATTCCATTGGTGATGTATATAAACGCTATTTGGAAAAACATTTTCGAGAAACCTTTTCTTTAGTGGGAACCCCTTTGCGCATAGAAATGCGCTCAGGTAAAAATCCTTTCTCTAAAACTGAAAAATAAGAATTTTCATTTGATCGTTGGTGGATCTAGCAAGCAGCACAAGCGAAAATAGATTACAGTTACAAGGTAATCAACTATTGGGACTCTTGAACTTTTGCAATGTGTCCCCAACTCCTGATCACAACAACATATTGGAGCTGTTATGAGTAATAAAGGGCAACTGTTACAAGACCCGTTCTTGAATGCACTTCGTAAAGAACATATTCCTGTATCCATCTATTTGGTGAATGGCATTAAGTTGCAAGGTCATATTGAATCTTTTGATCAATACGTAGTTTTATTGCGTAATACAGTGACGCAGATGGTATACAAACACGCCATTTCTACTGTTGTTCCCGCACGTGCTGTGACCATCAATACTGAGTCAGAGCCCGAGTAATTATTAGGCATTTATTTTTTGAAAAATAAAATTTTTCTATGCGCGCCGTTTTAATCGGTGTGGACTTCGGTAAAGATGATTTTGCCGCTAGTTTAGAAGAACTATCTCTGCTCTCCCGATCTGCGGGGGCAGAGCCCATGACAACCATTACCTGCAAGCGCTCTAGTCCTGATGCTGCGTTATTTGTAGGCTCTGGTAAAGCGGATGAGATTGCAAATACCATTGCTGATGCTGAGCTCGATATTGCAATCTTTAATCATGCATTATCACCTGCGCAACAGCGGAATTTAGAGCGACGTTTGAAAATACGGGTGGTAGACAGAACTAGTCTGATTCTTGATATTTTCGCGCAGCGTGCTCATAGTCATGAAGGTAAAGTCCAAGTCGAATTGGCGCAGTTGCAGCATCTTGCTACAAGGTTGATACGCGGCTGGACTCATCTGGAGCGACAAAAGGGTGGTATTGGTTTGCGCGGGCCTGGAGAGACTCAGCTTGAAACTGATCGCCGTTTAATCGGTGACCGAGTTAAAGCACTTAAAGCTCGTATGGATAAGTTGCATAAGCAGCGTGAAACACAAAGACGTTCGCGTGGTAGAAGCCACACCTTTTCAGTATCTTTGGTTGGTTATACCAATGCTGGTAAATCTACGTTATTTAATTCGTTGACGAAGGCGGGTGCTTACGCAGCAGACCAGTTGTTTGCTACGTTAGACACTACATCACGACGTTTGTATCTTGCCGATGCAGGTAGTGTTGTGATATCTGACACGGTAGGGTTCATCAGGGAGCTACCGCATCAATTGGTCGATGCATTTCGTGCTACTTTGGAAGAGACAATTCATGCCGATTTGTTGTTGCATGTAGTTGATGCAAGTAGTCCAGTGCGCTTAGACCAAATTCAACAAGTTAATGACGTATTGAAAGAGATCGGTGCTGACCATATTCCTCAATTATTGGTTTGGAATAAGATCGATTTGGCTGGCTTGGAGCCGAGTTTGGAGCTAGGTGAGTATGATAAAATTCAAAGAGTTTTTTTGAGTGCGCAAACTGGTGCCGGAGTAGGTTTGTTGCGGCAAGCGGTTACAGAGTTTGCTAAAGACTATGCATTTAAAAGAAACAATCCAGTAGAGATCGCCCAGTTTGATGATGCGCGGTTTGTCTAAAAATTTATTCAGTATTAAGTCTATTTGTAGTTCAACTCATTATTTTATTGGATAACGACAGAATGTTCGTTTCACTTCTAAAAAAAATTGGCTTAACGATGTCGTTGAACGATCCTCAGTGGGGTCGTGGCTCTCAAAATAACGACAAGGATGGCAAGAAGCCACCTGAGGGTCCACCCGATTTAGAGAAATTATGGCGCGACTTTAATGAACGCATTAGTCGTTTCCTAGGCTCAAAAAATAATGGTAATAACGGCGGCGGTGGTGGCGGATTCACTCCTGATGCTGCCAGTGCTAAATTAGGTGTAAGCATCATCGTTGTTGTGCTGGCGTTTATTTGGTTAATCAGTGGATTCTTCATTGTTCAAGAAGGTCAAACCGGCGTTATTACGACATTTGGTAAGTTCAGCCATACAACAATGTCCGGTTTTAACTGGCGTTGGCCTTACCCGATTCAGGCTCATGAAATCGTCGACGTTTCTCAGGTACGCACCGTCGAAGTTGGTTATCGCTCTAATGTAAAAAATAAAGAGCCAAAAGAAGCACTGATGTTGACCGAGGATGAAAATATCATCGATATTCAGTTTGCCGTTCAATATAAATTAAAGAGTGCGTCTGATTGGCTGTTTAATAATCGTGATCCAGAGGGTATGATCAAGCAAGTGGCAGAAACTGCGATTCGTGAAGTTGTAGGGAAAAGTAAAATGGATTTTGTTCTGTACGAGGGACGAGAAAAGGTAGCGCAAGATGTCGGTGCTTTAATGCAGCAAATTCTTGAACGGTATCAAGCCGGTGTACAGGTTGCGAATGTCACGATGCAAGGTGTGCAGCCTCCTGAGCAAGTACAAGCAGCTTTTGATGATGCCGTAAAAGCAGGTCAGGATAAAGAACGTCAAAAAAATGAAGGCCAAGCCTACGCAAATGATGTGATCCCGAAAGCACGTGGTGAGGCATCGCGCATGTTGCAAGAGTCGGAAGCATACGAGTCAAGAATTGTAGCGACCGCCGAAGGTAATGCATCGCGTTTTAAGCAAGTGTTGGCTGAATATCAAAAGGCGCCTGCAGTTACGCGAGACCGTATGTATCTTGAAACGATGCAGCAAATTTTCTCTAGTACGACTAAAGTCATGATGGATTCTAAGAGTGGTAACAATATGATTTATCTTCCTTTAGATAAGTTAATTCCAGCGTCGGATAATGCCAATGTTAAGTCCTCACCTTCATCTGTAACAACGACACCGGCAGCACCAACCCCGCAAGTAACTGAGCAGATTCCGACGGTTGAGTTGCGCTACAGTAAAGACGGCAGATCCCGTGATAGTCGTGATTCTCGTGATCGGGAGGTAAGATAATGAATAAGTTATTTTCCTCGATACTTGCACTCATCATTGCAATCATGATTTTGTATTCCACGATTTTTGTTGTGGATCAAAAATCATATGCCATTGTTTTTGCATTAGGTGAAGTAAAAGCGGTGATTAGCGAGCCAGGCTTGCATTTCAAATTACCACCACCGTTTCAAAATGTTTTGTTTTTAGATAAACGTATTTTGACGATAGATACTCCAGATGCAGATCGTTTTATTACGGCAGAAAAGAAAAACATACTGGTTGATGCTTTCGTAAAATGGCACATTATTGAGCCAAAATTGTATTACGTTAGCTTTAAGGGTGATGAGGGCAGAGCTCGTGATCGCTTATATCAAATTGTGAAAGCAGCCTTAAATGATGAAATCACTAAACGTACTGTACGTGAAGTTATTTCGGGTGAGCGTGGCAAAGTTATGGAAGCGATCCGCGTCAAAGTTACTGATGAGGCAAAGCAAATCGGCGTAGAGATTATTGATGTGCGATTGAAACGCGTTGATTACGTAGATCAGATCAATAGTTCAGTTTACGATCGAATGAAAGCAGAGCGTACTCGCGTGGCTAATGAATTACGCTCTACAGGATCTGCCGATTCCGAAAAAATCAGAGCAGACGCAGATAAACAAAGAACTGTAATTCTGGCGGAAGCATATCGTGAGGCTGAAAAGATGCGTGGCGCTGGTGATGCTGAAGCGTCACAAATCTATGCGCAGGCATTCGGTCAAAATCCAGAGTTTTACAAATTTTATCGCAGCTTGGAGGCATATCGTGCCAGCTTTAAAACTAAGAACGATGTGATGGTAGTTGATCCAAATTCTGAGTTTTTTAAATATTTTAAAGCGCCTGGCGTAGGTGGCTCAAGTGGTTCAGCCGTCGCTCCAAGTAAGTCAAAGTAATTAATTTATTAAGTAATACTCGTAACTGACAAGGTGATAACGTAGGTCGTGCTATCTAATATGATGGCAGACCTACGTTTGTTGCGTTTGAGGTTTGATAATTTGTTGTTTGTTTTTATTTGATTGTAAGCTCATGCCAAATTGGCTTTTACCGGAAAATATTGCTGATGTTTTGCCATCCGAAGCACGCAAAATAGAAGAGTTACGACGTGTGTTGTTGGACAATTTTAGGTTGTATGGCTACGAGTTGGTCATGCCACCTTTACTCGAATACATAGAATCCTTGCTGACAGGTGCCGGTCAGGACATGGATTTGCGTATGTTTAAATTGGTTGATCAATTATCCGGCCGAACCATGGGAGTTCGGGCTGATATGACAACTCAGGTCGCAAGGATTGATGCGCATTTACTGAACCGTAATTCTGTAACGCGTTTATGTTATGCAGGCAGTGTATTGCATACGCGCCCGTCTGGCCTGCATGCAACACGTGAGCCGATTCAGATTGGTGCTGAAATTTATGGGCATGCTGGTTTAGAGGCGGATGCCGAAATCCAGGAATTAGCGTTAGCTTCTTTAGCAATAGCAAATATCTCAGAAGTGCACCTTGACCTTTGCCATGTCGGTGTACTGAGATCGCTGTTAGAAAGTGATCCCGTTGCTAAAAAGCATGCGTCCAGTTTATTTGCCTTATTGGAAGCGAAAGACTTACCTGCAATAGAGTTAATTTCTAAAGAGTTTAGTCCGGTCGTAAGGCAAGCTTTGTTGGATTTGCCTAAGTTATATGGCGATATCTCGGTGATTGAGCGCGCACGCGCCATATTGCCGCCATTTGCTGGAATTGCTGTTGCCTTGGATGAGCTTGATTATCTGGTGAAGCTCGCCGGTAGTGCGAAAGTTACGATAGATTTGGCAGATTTACGTGGATATCATTACCACAGCGGAGTAATGTTTAATGCTTTTGTGCCAGGCTTACCAAATGCAGTTGCTCGCGGCGGACGTTACGATCATGTTGGTGAAGCTTTTGGCCGTGCTCGCCCAGCGACTGGATTTTCACTTGATTTGCGCGAGCTAGCGCGTCTAATGCCATCGGCAGAGCGCAAAGATGCGATCCTTGCCCCATGGAGTAAAGATCCTGCACTGCGAATAAAGATTGGTGAATTACGCAAAAGTGGAGAAATTGTTATTCAAAGTTTGCCAGGTCATGAGAGCGAACAGGACGAATTTGACTGTAATAGGGCAGTCGTATTTGATGGTAGTCATTGGATTCTTAAAAGTGTAGGTTAAGTGATGTCACAAAATAAAATCGCAAAAAACGTCGTCGTTATTGGTACCCAGTGGGGCGATGAAGGTAAGGGCAAAATCGTTGACTGGTTGACGGATCATGCGCAAGGCGTGGTTCGTTTTCAAGGTGGACATAATGCTGGTCACACTTTGGTGATTGGTGGGCAAAAAACGGCGTTGCAATTGATTCCCTCTGGCATCATGCGCGCTGGCACTGCTTGCTATATCGGGAATGGCGTTGTGTTGTCAGTACCTGATTTATTACGTGAAATTGATAAACTGCAGGCCAATGGCGTAGAGGTTGTATCGCGCCTCAAAATTTCAGAAGCTTGCCCGGTAATTCTGCCTTACCACACGGCACTTGATGCAGCGCGTGAAGTAGCGCGTGGCGCGGCCAAAATTGGTACGACTGGAAAAGGCATCGGCCCAGCGTATGAAGATAAAGTCGCTCGTCGTGCGATTCGCGTTGCCGATTTGCTTAACGCAGAACGCTTTGCTGAAAAACTCAAAGAGAATCTGGATTATCACAATTTTGTGCTAACCAATTACCTCAAAGCGCCAGCCGTTGATTTTCAAAAAACATTGGATGATACCTTGGCAAATGTGCCGCGTATCCGTCCTATGGTTGCCGATGTTTCTAGCGCCCTTTATGCCGCATATAAAAATGGCGCTAGCTTGCTGTTTGAAGGTGCCCAAGGCAGTTTGTTAGATGTGGATCATGGCACATACCCATTCGTCACTTCTAGCAATTGTGTAGCTGGTAACGCTGCCGCAGGCTCTGGTGTTGGCCCAAATATGTTGCATTACATTTTGGGAATTACTAAAGCCTATACAACCCGTGTTGGCTCTGGTCCTTTCCCTTCTGAACTGCCGACGGATCAAGGTGTTGGAAAACATTTAGCTAGCGTTGGACATGAGTTTGGTACAGTCACTGGCCGCGCTCGTCGTTGCGGCTGGTTTGATGCAGCACTGCTGAAGCGTTCTGTACAGATCAATGGCGTGTCTGGCATGTGCTTAACCAAGCTAGACGTGTTGGATGGTGTTGATACATTGAAGCTGTGTACTGGCTATACCGTTGATGGTAAAGCCGTGGATATCTTCCCGGTTGGCGCCGAAGAGGCAGCTCGTTGTGTCGCTGTTTATGAGGAAATGCCAGGCTGGACAGAAACAACCGTAGGTGCAAAAAGTATGGATGCCTTGCCATTGAACGCGCGTAATTATATTAAGCGTATTGAAGAATTAGTTGGCGTGCCCATTGATATGGTTTCTACTGGCCCGGATCGGGAAGAGACTATCGTTTTGCGTCACCCATTTCTATAATTCAGCAAATAAATAAAATAAGGGAAGTAAGATGACGTTGCCAGCTTCAACAGATAAAGATTTATGGGTTTCATGGGAGTCTTACCATCGCTCCGTCGAGCATTTGGCGTTAAAAGTATATGAGTCTGGTTGGAAGTTTGACCAGATTTTATGTCTCGCGCGTGGTGGCTTGCGTCCCGGTGATACTTTATCCCGTATTTTTGATGTGCCATTGGCAATTTTATCGACTAGCTCGTATCGTGAAGACGCGGGTACAGTGCAGGGATCATTGGATATAGGTAAATATATTTCGATGACTAAGGGTAGTTTGCAAGGACGCGTTTTAGTGGTGGATGATCTGGTCGATTCCGGTGTCACCTTAGAAAAAGTTTTGCATCATCTGCGTGAAAATTTCCCAGGTGTTACTGAGGCCAAATCAGCCGTCATTTGGTATAAGGCTTGCTCGACTGTAAAGCCAGATTTTTATCTGGATTACCTTGCAAGCAATCCTTGGATACATCAACCTTTTGAAGAGTACGACAGTATTCGACCACAGCAATTAAATGCTTGGCTAAAAAAAGGTGAGACAAAAGAGTAATCATCATGATGGGAGCAAACAAAATTTGCTCCCGTTTTTTTTGATATTGACGAGACATAGATAATTCGAATTAACAGAAATCAAGCCTCACGCGAATTCAAAACTAATTACTCAATAGAAATACAAAATCGGTATTACCTATTGTTGAGAGTGATATTTGGTTCATGGATTTATTGAGTTAAATATACTCCCCTATATTTTCAATAAAAATGCTGTATTGTCCAATTAATCTCTCGACGATTAAAATATACTCACTATCAGTATTAATATTTTAGGAGCGTTTAGATCTGTCAATGATGTTCGCATAGCTGCTTATAGTGACTCTTAGTTCGTATCTGTTCGCAGCTTGTGAACAAATATAAAGCGGTATGGTGTTGCTTGAAATTCCGGTTGTTGTACACATAACCAAACTATTCAACGATTGATTACATAGCCTAAACAATTAAGATAAATAAGCAAACAGGCAATCAAAATGATCAGTAAATATTAACAAACAACGGACAAATAACATATGCACTACGGTGAACGTTTCAACAGTATCAGCCATACAGTCGGCGCCGCTTTGGCTGCTATCGGCGGTACTGTCTTAATCGTACTCGCAGCAAAATCTGGTGATCCTTGGAAAATAGTTAGCTTCAGTATTTATACCGCTACCTTATTGATTCTTTATCTGGCGTCCACGCTTTACCACAGCCTGCGTGGAGGAGCTAAAAATGTGTTTCAAAAATTTGATTACTGTGCAATTTACTTATTGATTGCCGGAAGCTACACGCCGTTCACCCTGGTGACCTTGCGTGGTGCTTGGGGATGGACCTTGTTTGGCGTAGTCTGGGGCTTAGCGTTGGCCGGTATTCTTCAGGAAATATGGCTGGCTAAAGGCGCGCGCATTATGTCGCTGATCATTTATGTAATGATGGGCTGGTTGGCATTGATCGGCATTAAGCCTTTATTCACTGCGCTAGGCCCATATGGCTTTGCATGGCTTGCTGCAGGAGGGCTGTTTTATACTTTAGGAATTGGTTTTTATGCTACCGATCATAAGGTGAAGCATGGTCATGGCGTATGGCATCTTTTTGTTTTGGCTGGCAGTATTTGCCACTATGTTGCAGTTTTATTTTACGTTGCCTAGTGATCGTAGGTAAAAGACTGATAGATTTAATTTCTTTAGTAATCAGTATGTTATCTGCAGAGCAGATGAGATAAAAAGCTAGGAGATTTATAAATATAACGATAGTTTTAGATGGGCTTGAGCAAAGATCGGAGTTGATTTTTAGATCGAACACATTTGCTTCGTTTGTGTCATCAATGAGTCGTGTATTCGCAGTTATAATCTTAAAACCGTTCGCTGAACAGATGAGATTTCTCCGCAATCAACTCAGCGACCAAATACTCGATGTGTAATGCATTGAGTAGTGAGTAGAAGCTAGAAGCGGTGTTGAGCGAAAGCGAAAATGGAAACGAATTTAGTCATCCAAATAGCAAAAAGCCTCGTTGAAAAATCAACGAGGCTTAAAATACTTGGTGCCCACGGAGGGACTCGAACCCCCACACCCGAAGGCACATGGACCTGAACCATGCGCGTCTACCAATTCCGCCACGTGGGCAACGAAAGACGTGATTATAAAGTATCCGCGTACTAAGTCAATAGCTTGGCCAGTCCAGGGACGTAAGATAGAGAGTAAAGTTAGGCAATTTGCTTGCTCTCCGGTAAACTAAGTACTTCCTGTAAAAGTGACAGGAACCAATTTTTAATCATACTGAAGAAAAGATTTTCAACTCTTGAATAAACATTCCTACCCCATTCCAAGCCGCGAGGAAATTCTCGGCATCCTGCGCACCTCTAGCTCCAAGCAAAAGGTGGAGACGATTGCAGACCAACTAGGCGTAAAACCTGAGGAGCTTGACGGCATGGTGCGACGATTAAACGCGATGGAAAGAGATGGGCAGGTCAAGCAAGATAAGTCTGGAAACTACACGCTTGCCAATCAGGATAATTTTATTTCCGGTCGAGTTAGCAGTCATCGCGATGGTTATGGGTTTTTAACGCCAGAAGACGGTAGCGAAGATTTGTTTTTGCCAGAACGAGAAATGCAACGCGTATTACATGGTGATCGCGTCACCGCACGTGTTGTCGGCACAGACCGGCGAGGTCGCCTGGAAGGTGGCATTATCGAAATTTTAGAGCGCGCTAATACCCATATCATTGGGCGGCTGCTCAATGAAAACGGCGTGTGGATCGTTGCTCCAGAAGATAAACGATTTAGTCAGGATATTTTGCTGGCGGGTTCGCCTGGCAAAGCTAAATCGGGACAAGTTGTTAGCGTAGAACTGACCGAACAACCGACTAAATATGCACAAGCAGTTGGCCGTATTGTTGAGGTATTAGGCGACGTTGATGATCCCGGAATGGAAATCGAAATCGCCGTCAGAAAATTTGGCGTGCCGCATGAGTTTTCTGAATCAGCAAAAAAAGCAGCCCGTAAATTGCCCTCAGAGATCCGCGATGCTGATTTAGTTGATCGCGTTGATTTGCGTGACATCCCGCTAGTAACAATTGATGGTGAAGACGCACGCGACTTTGATGATGCCGTATATTGCGAAGCCATTAAAACTGGTCGATCAAAAGGCTATCGTCTGATCGTTGCGATTGCCGATGTTAGTCATTACGTCAAACCAAATGACGCACTCGATCAAGATGCATTATTACGCAGTACATCGGTTT
Organism: Undibacterium sp. GrIS 1.2; assembly: GCF_040544435.1. Classification (NCBI taxonomy): domain Bacteria; kingdom Pseudomonadati; phylum Pseudomonadota; class Betaproteobacteria; order Burkholderiales; family Oxalobacteraceae; genus Undibacterium; species Undibacterium sp. GrIS 1.2. Next base: position 75,548 of record NZ_JBEONP010000010.1, on the reverse strand, counting down.
ACTTCCCGCGCCGGGTTATCCCGATGCTGCCGGAAAAATTGTCGAATGGACTGTGCTCGCTGAATCCCGATGTTGATCGATTGACTTTAGTCTGCGATATGGTTATTTCTCTCGACGGGGAAGTGACAGCGTATCAATTTTATCCATCTGTTATTCATTCTTCCGCTCGCTTTACTTACACAGAAGTCGCTGCAATTTTAGGTAATACCAAAGGTCCTGAGGCAAACAAACGTCTGACCTTAGTACCGCACTTATTGGATTTATACGACTGTTTCCAGGCATTGTTAAAAGCCCGCCATCGTCGTGGTGCAATTGATTTTGAGACGACGGAAACCTACATCGTTTGCAATGCCGCCGGCAAGATAGAAAAAATTCTGCCGCGTAATCGCAATGATGCGCACAAGCTGATCGAAGAATGCATGTTGGCCGCCAATGTATGTGCTGCTAATTTGCTGGAGACATACAAGCAACCGGGAACCTATCGAATTCATGCAGGACCGACCAAAGAAAAATTGACGCAAGTCAGAAACTTCTTAAAGCAAGTCGGCCTTAATTTAACGGGTGGGGATAAACCATCCGCCTCTGATTATGCTGAACTCATGGGCAAAATCAAAGGGCGTCCAGACTCTAGTTTGCTGCAAACCATGTTGCTGCGCTCTATGCAACAAGCGGTCTACAGCCCGGATAATATCGGTCATTTTGGTTTGTCCTATGACGCTTATGCGCATTTCACCAGCCCGATCCGGCGTTATCCTGATCTGTTGACGCATAGAGCGATCAAAGCCATTTTGTTAGGCAAAAAATATGAACCAAAAGGGATAGATACCAGCTTGCTCAATACGACGGTTTCTAATGCTGCTCGTAAACAGCAAATTATTGATAAGGCTGCTGGTAAAAAGCCTAAAGCAGAACAAGATCTGACCATTTGGGATGCTCTTGGTGTGCATTGCTCTGCCAATGAGCGCAGAGCAGATGAGGCGTCCCGCGACGTGGAAGCCTGGCTGAAATGTTATTTCATCAGGAATAAACTCGGTGAAGAATTTAGCGGCACTATTTCGGGCGTAACGCAGTTTGGTATTTTCGTGCAGTTGGATGATATTTATATCGAAGGCCTGGTTCATATTACTGAACTTGGTGCAGATTATTTCCAGTTCGATGATGCACGTCACGAGTTGCGTGGTGAGCGCACTGGCAAGCGTTATCAACTAGCAGACAAAATCAAAGTGCAGGTTAGTCGGGTTGATCTTGACGCACGAAAAATCGACTTGGCAATTGTGCCAGCCAGCGGTACTGGTGCTCGCATTGCACCAGCGGCAGATGCCCGTGGTAATTCAGGCGCTACTGAGCGCGCTAAAGCAGGTAAAGCCAGCGTAGGTAAAGCTGGCGTGAAGACAAATAAGGCAAGTGCAAAAGCGCCGAATAAAATCGCTGCTAAGGCCGCTAGTCCTGCTGCGAATTCGCGTTCCGGTAAGCCTGCAACTACCGAACGCGCACCTCGCGCAGCATCTAGAAGCGGTAAAAAGAAACGCTAGAAGAAACGCTCAATTCCTGCATCAAAAAGCAGGTAATTGAGAGTGCTAAAGTAAAACAGATATGCATACGACATGTTAGATTTGCTGCAAATGCAGTAAGTGCTACAAACATTGTAAATATCCGATGTAGTAAATATTTCATGTCGTAAGTGCCCATGGAATAAGTGTCCCATTTAGTTGAACAAAGAAATAAATTAAAGAAGTAAATAATGAAAAATAAAATGATTTTTGGTTTCCATGCTGTGACATCTCGTATTCGTCATGAGGCGTCCTCAGTAGAGGAAATTTACGTGGATTCTTCGCGTGTTGATGGCCGTATGAAAGACCTGTTAAGTGCAGCAAAAGCAGCAGGTGTGCGTATTATTCCGGCAGATGATCAGCGTTTATCCAATATTGTCGGCACTCGCCGTCATCAAGGTGTTGTGGCAAAAGCAGGTGAGTTATCTTTAGCACGCAATCTGGATGAATTATTGGATGCAATTGAAGGTCCACCCTTATTGCTCATCTTGGATGGCATCACCGATCCGCATAATCTGGGCGCATGTTTACGGGTAGCCGATGGTGCCGGTGCTCACGCAGTCATTGCGCCAAAAGACCGGGCTGTTGGTTTAAACGCGACTGCAGCCAAAGTCGCCAGCGGCGCGGCAGAGACGGTGCCGTACATCACAGTAACGAATCTGGCGCGTACTTTGCGCGAATTAAAAGAACGCGACATCATGTTGGTCGGTACCTCTGATGAAGTGGATAAGACGATTTACGACGTTGATTTTAAGGGCGGTATTGCGATCGTCATGGGCTCAGAAGGCGAGGGCATGCGTCGCTTGACTAGAGAAATCTGCGATGCATTGGTTAGTATTCCAATGTTTGGTTCGGTTGAAAGTTTAAATGTCTCAGTTGCCTCTGGCTTGTGTCTATACGAAGCTCGTAGACAGCGTTTGCCGGGTGTCCGATAATATTCTTGTCTCTATATCGACATTTCTTTAGCGGTGCTCTGATCTGTTCATCTTAGCTCGGACTCCTCAGGAGTTCGTTTAGTGTCGGCAGGAATTTTCTGGACGCGCTAAGATGCATCTCCCTTTTGGTTTCTGCCATTATCCTTTTTTATCTTTTATAGATCACATCATGTTTAGCCGCTTGCGCGAAGATATCGCCAACATCATCCAACGAGATCCTGCTGCCCGCAATACTTGGGAGGTCGTGACTTGTTATCCAGGCTTTCATGCAATCTTGATGCATGGTTGGGCAAAGTGGTGCTGGACTCGTGGTTTGAAGTGGCTGGGGCGTTTTATTGCCCATTTGGCGCGCATAGTGACTGGGATAGAAATCCATCCGGGCGCAACCATAGGACGCAGAGTTTTTATCGATCATGGTTTTGGTGTTGTGATTGGTGAGACCGCGGAGATCGGTGACGACTGCACGATCTACCAGGGAGTGACGTTAGGTGGGACTTCACTCTCTAAAGGCGCCAAGCGGCATCCGACTTTAGAGCCAGGTGTGATTGTCGGTGCCGGTGCTAAAGTGTTAGGTGGTTTTACAATTGGTGCCGGTGCCAAAATTGGTTCTAATTCTGTCGTGGTCAAACCCGTGCCAGCTGGCGCAACTGCCGTCGGCAATCCGGCTCATATCGTAAAAAAAGAATCCGCGTCCGATGTTGGTACAGGCAATTTGTTTAGTGCCTATGGCGTAACGTCGAACGGTGATGATCCGATCTCTAAAGTGCTACATAAGTTAATTGACCATGCCGCTGCACAGCAAGAGCAAATAGAAAAATTAACCATCGCACTTGCCAGTGCAGGCATCGCCTGTGAGCAACAAGCGGCCACCGATAAGCTCAATCCAGAACAAATTAATAGTTTGGTTGATTGATTTATCTGCGGTGGTAATTTTATTCTTTTAGGACTTACGCAAAATCGATAATGTACTTTGCTTTTCTTACAGAGCTAAAATAATTTAGTCGGCCAGACCCTGGAAATATCAATCAAAAATGGCATTGAATTATTACATGTCGGATTAATATACTCCCCCCTTAAATTCGTCAAAATAGCCGTATCGACCAGATTATTAATGGACATCTAAATATACCGTATAGGAGTATATTCTAGGCGAGAGTGTTCAGATTGCTTCAGATGGAGTATCTAAGCGTGTTCCATCAAACTGATAACTGACGAATTCTCCATTGTCGTAGAGCGCAAGCCAGCCACCACGAGCTAGCTCCGTTGTGCCTACATCGCAATCCCAATCAGGTAAGACATAGCGTGTAGTTTGTCCGTGCTGGTGTATTGCAGGCCTGTGTGTGTGTCCATGAACCATGATCTTAGCGCCGCTCTCTGAGAAAAGCTTTTCTATCGCTGCTTGATTGACATCCATGATCGCAAGGCTTTTGCCTTTTTGTTCCATCTTGCTGTCTTTGCGCATACCTTCAATAATAGCTTTGCGCTGTGTCAGTGGCATGTTGAGAAACTGTGTTTGCCACGCCGTTTGACGTACTTGATTGCGAAACGCTATATATGCAACATCGTCAGTACATTGTGCGTCACCGTGGGCAATTACTATTTCCTTGCCAGTCAGCGTAATCACGCTTGGGTCAGGTAGTAACTGAGCGCCGGTCGCCTCTGCAAATAGATCGCCAATTAAAAAATCCCGATTGCCGGCGATCCAGAAGATCTCTGTTCCGGTATCGTTCACTGCGCGTAGAGCGTCGACTATTTTTTGATTATAGTCATCGACAATATCGTCATCGCCAGCCCAATATTCAAACAAATCACCCAACAAAAATAATTGTTTTGCTTGAGGTGCCTGCGTTTTTAAAAACGCAAAAAAAGCTTGGCTAGTTTTTGGGAGCAATGCGCGTAAATGCACATCAGAAGCAAAAAGCGCAACCAAAGTTGGCTGCGCTTTTGAGTGGTTATATGGAGCGATCACTATCGACTAATTTCTTTTCGTTTAATGATTTAAACGATTTCTGCTTTTTCAATCAAAACATTTTCTACTGGCACATCTTGGAACATGCCGGTACGGGTTGTTTTGACCGATTTGATTTTATCTACAATATCCTTACCTTCTGTCACTGTGCCAAAGACACAGTAGCCCCAGCCATCTTGTCCCGGATAATCCAGAAAACTGTTATTGCCAGTATTAATGAAGAACTGCGCAGAAGCAGAATGAGGGTCGCCAGTACGCGCCATTGCGATGGTGTAATGTTGATTTTTTAAACCATTTTTTGCTTCATTTTCAATCGGAGCATTAGTCGGTTTTTGCTTCATGCCTGGCTCAAAGCCGCCGCCTTGAATCATAAAGCCATCGATAACGCGGTGAAAAATCGTGCCGCTGTAGTGGCCGGACTCGACATAAGCGATAAAGTTAGCGACTGTTTTAGGCGCTTTTTCGGCATCGAGTTCGATTTTGATATTGCCATGATTGGTGGTCAGAATAACGGCCATGATAGTCCTTGATAAGTAAAGATGAAGAGGTTTTATTAGTTAGATACTTGATTGTATATTATTTGATTAGCTTGGCAGATTCTATAATGACAGGACGATTGGGAACGTTTTCCATCATGCCTGAACTACTGGTTTCGACTGCTTTGATTTTATTCACTACGTCCATGCCGCTAATGACTTTGCCAAAAACAGCATAACCGGCGGTGGCTAACAAGGCCTCTGCACGTGGCGCTTTAGTCAGATTGCCTCTGCGGCTAAATTCTACAGGATCACCTTCCGACAATACCTGATGATTTAAAAATTCGTTATCGTTGACGTTAATAAAAAATTGGGCTGTCGCCGAATTAGGATCATTGGTGCGTGCCATAGCAACGGTGCCGACATCATTTTTCCAGCCAGCTTCCAAGGACTGACGTGCTTCTAGCGCGATAGGCTTATTGGTTGATTTTTCTTTCATGTTTTTATCAAAACCGCCACCTTGGATCATGAAGTTATCAATCACACGATGAAAAATCGTGCCATTGTAATGGCCTGCTTTGACATAACGGATAAAATTTTCTACCGTTTTGGGCGCTGCTTCAGGATGTAATTCCAACACAATTTCACCCAAATTCGTTTTTAATGCCACTTTGGGAAAGTCTTGTGCGACGGCGAATGTGGTATTTAAAGCCAGAACGGATCCGGCCAATAAAGATAATAAGGAGAGCGCGCGACGGCGGTTGTATGACATAGTTTTCCTTGGCTGGTTAAACTTGTGCTTCATAGATGATTCTCCACTTAGCAGCTTCTTTGATCCAATACTGACGTTTACGTACGCTACTTTTACTTTTACCTGCAATCGTCTCCTGGGTGAAGGTGCTGACGATTAACTCATCTTTGCCTGGGTAACGGAATTGCGTTACTTCTTTCAGCTTGATAGACAGATGCTGCAAGCCCTCAATCGCTTGTTGCTGCTTTGGAAACCAAACGTTGAGATTGTCGCCCTGCATGGTCTTAAAATTTCTTGAATAATTATTCAGCAGACGATTCGGATTTTGACTTTCTAAATCCGCACGCCAGTCTTCTAACATTTTACTGGCAGATTGTTTCTCTACATTCCATTTTGCTGCCGTCAAAAATTCTAATTGCTCGCTGATGATCACAGGTGTTTTGCCGATGTCAATCATGGCAGCAATTTTTAAAAAATCAGGATTAGTCAAAACAACGCATCCATCAGATGCCATAGGCGGGCGGCTAAAATTTTCTGATGGAACACCATGCAACCAAATGCCTGATCCGCTGCGGCCATTGATTTTATCCCATTCGTTTGGATAGTTAACTGGTAGCGCACCAGGACCATAAAAGTCAGGGAGTTTAGAGCCGGACAGATGACTCGTAATGTAGTACACACCTATCGGCGTCTTTTGATCGCCTTCTTTTGATTTATTGATGCCAAACTTGCCTTGGCTGACATAAAAATCGGTAAGGAATTTGAGTTGTCCATGCTCGTTTTCATACAAATACAGACGTGATTTTTTTGCGTCAACTAGTAAGACTTGTTTTTGATCTTCTCTGAGCTGCAGAATATTTCGTGGCACTAGATTAGGGTCTGGTTTTTCACGAATCGCTTTTAGTCGGACAATCGCCTCGTCACGCAGGTCTTTGAGTTTTTCTGCCGATCCGTTTGAGCTGCCACCAAAGCTATTCACCGGGCGGGTATGCATCAAGAGTAAATCTCCGCGTATCAAATGTCCTAATTGGAAATTTGGATAGGCTTCTACCAGATCATCCGCTTTTAACTGAGCCTCTTGCAAATGATTTGCGGCAAGATTTTTATAGACTTCAATTAATAAAATATCTGGATCAGGCAGGTGCTGAATGGCATCGGCAGACGCTGTTTTCTCATTACGTGACTTAGCATGAAGTAATGATGGCACTGTGAAAAGTGACATCGTTATCAACAATAAAAAACTCAAACAAAAATATTGTCTAGCTTTAAGCAGACGAGAATAAAAAAACACAGCAGAGCGATACATCAGCTACCCGCACGCTCCTGCTTGATGAGCCATTTCCCATCCTGTTTTACCAGCGCTAAGGTTTTGCGACTATTGGCTGTCAGTTGGTCAGAGCTATAAATTTGACGGAATTTTACGGTGGCATTGTTACCATCAATACTGACTTTAGCTGATTCAATCTTGACGTTAATGTGACCTTTGCCCTCAATTCTGGCGCGACGTTCTTCGGCCCAAGCTTTGCGGGTTTCACCTTTGGGAGTATCGAAGTCTTTGGCGTAATGGGCAAGATATGCACTGGTATCTTTACCACTCCATGCTTTTGCCCAGCTTTCTACTACTTTCAAAGCGTCATCCTGATCATTATTTGTTGCGGCAATAACCGGTTTTGCTTCTACTTTTGGATCGGTTTTTGGTGTCGCTTTAGTCTCAACTTTTGCTGTTTTAACCGGGTCTGGCTCTGCTCTGGCCGGAGCGACTTTAGTTGGATTTGCCGCAGCGACGGCAGGCGCGCTGCTTGCTGCTTTAGGGTTGGTGCCGCCTGTCGTATTGCCAATCAGATTTTTGACTAGCGTCAGTTTTAGTTTTGCACCGGTGTTTGCAGAATCAAGTTGCAGGGCTTTGTCGTACGATTGGCTCGCTAATTTCGCGTAGACGTCACCTAAGTTCTCATGCGCTGTGCCATAAGTAGGGTTAGTCCGAATCGCCATTTCTAACGATGCTCTGGCTTTATCGTATTGTCCTGTGGAGGCATACAATACTGCCAGATTATTATAAGGTTCTGGCAACTCAGGGTAATCGTCGGTCAACTTGGAAAATACCGTAATCGCTTCTGATGATTTATTTTGATCAGTCAGAATCAAACCTTTAAGAAAGCGTAATTGCGCGTCTTTAGGGCGTTGGACTAATAATGCGTCCAGTTTTGCAGAGGCCTCTACCGTTTGTCCAGCACGAAACATTTTAGAAATATCCGATGCGTCATCCGCAAAAGATGGCGATGACATCAGCGCCAAAGACAGGCTTGATAACGCAAAAACACTTTTAAAGATGTGGCGCATAGTAAATGGACTTGGTTTCATTAGTGAACAGAGGAACATCGCTTCGGCAATGTTATACTGAGTATAAAGCGACATCTTAACAAAGATGCGCACAAAATGGGTTTTTGACACGTTTTAGCTTTAACAAGTAAACATGCCGACAACGGAGTTTATTTGCTTAATGCCATTGCGCGCAATCATCTTGCAAAACAATTTACACGCAGCTCATGACTAAACAAAAAATATACAACACCCTGACTCGCGAAAAGCAAATCTTCGTCCCGATTGAACCTGGCAAAATTCGTATGTATGTATGCGGTATGACGGTCTATGACTATTGTCATTTAGGGCATGCGCGCGTGATGGTCGTATTTGATATGGTGCAGCGCTGGTTGAGAAATTCTGGTTTTGATGTGACCTATGTACGGAATATCACGGACATCGACGACAAAATCATCAAACGCGCAGTTGAGAACGGTGAAACAATTTCGCAACTGACCGGTCGTTTTATCGATTATATGAATGAGGATGCTGAGGCCTTGGGTGTGCAGGCACCTGATTATGCGCCGCGGGCAACGCAATATATTCCACAAATGCTCAATTTGATCGGCAAGTTGGAAGCAAATGGTTTGGCGTATAAAGCAACTGATGGTGATGTTAATTATTCTGTTCGTGACTTTGCTGGTTATGGCAAGTTATCGGGTAAGTCATTAGACGATCTGCGCGCTGGTGAAAGAATCGATATTAATACCGGTAAACGTGACCCTTTGGATTTTGTACTTTGGAAGTCCGCTAAAGAAACCGAACCTGAAGAAGTGAAATGGCAATCGCCATGGGGAACGGGACGACCGGGTTGGCATATTGAATGCTCAGCAATGGCAGGTGATTTATTGGGTGAGCAATTTGATATTCATGGTGGCGGGCAAGATTTGCAGTTCCCTCATCATGAAAACGAAATTGCGCAGTCTGAGGGCGCTCATCAGCACACTTTCGTTAATTATTGGATGCATAACGGGTTTGTACGTTTGGACAACGAAAAAATGTCTAAATCGTTGGGTAACTTTTTTACGATACGTGATGTTCTCAAAAAATACGACCCGGAAGTGGTTCGTTTCTTCATATTAAGAGCACATTATCGTAGCCCACTAAATTATTCTGATGCGCATTTGGATGACGCAAAATCAGCTTTGACTCGTTTGTACAATGCTTTAAAAGAAATACCAGGTGACGCATTACCTCTGGATCTGAGTGATGCCTACGCCCAACGTTTTGCTGATGCAATGCTGGATGATTTCAATACACCAATTGCAATCTCTGTCTTGTTTGACTTGGCAAATGACCTGAATAAAACGAAATCCCCTATACTTGCGCGACAATTAAAAGCCTTAGCTGGAACGATAGGCTTGCTACAACGCTCGCCAAGCGAGTATTTGCATGCATCTCCCCAAATTTTGAATGACAACGATATGACCCAGATCCAGTCAAGGATTGATGCGCGTACTGCGGCAAAAATAGCAAAGAATTTTGCGGAATCCGACCGGCTTCGTAACGAACTTTTAGCTGAAGGCATTATTCTTGAGGACAAAGCTGGTGGTTTGACCGAGTGGCGCAGGGCATGAGTGTTATCGAAAAAATAGGTCTTTCATCTAAAGATATGCCGCAAGTACCAGCATATTGGGAGAGTGCAAAAGTTGAGTTGATGAAACGCGATAGAATTATGCGCAAACTGATCCCTCAATTTGGCGATTTGTATCTAATTGGTCGCGACGACCCTTTTACAACCCTCACGCGCTCTATTTTAGCTCAGCAAATTTCGGTAAAATCCGCAGATGCTTTATGGCAACGCTTCCTCGAACTTTGCCCAAAATGTACATATGTACAAGTGTTGAAAGCCGGAAGCGATAAATTGCTTGCCTGCGGCTTGTCCAAACGCAAAACAGAATATATTCTTGACCTTGCTGAGCATTTTAAAGAGAAAAGACTGCACGTCGACAAATGGGCGGAGATGGCCGACGAAGACGTCATTTCGGAGTTAATACAAATTCGGGGCATAGGACGCTGGACAGCAGAGATGTTTTTGATATTTAATCTGCTCCGTCCGAATATTTTGCCTTTGGATGATCCCGGATTACTTAAAGGCATTAGTACTAACTATTTTTCCGGTGAGCCCGTTTCTCGCAGTGATGCAAGAGAGGTGGCTGCAAACTGGGGCACTTGGTGCACGGTGGCAACCTGGTATTTATGGCGCAGCCTTGATCCGGTAGCAGAATAATATTTTAAAGTTAAGAAACAGCGGCTTGGTTTTGACTGATGTTGAGATCAATGTTGTCAATTGGGAGTCACAATGACTAAAACGACATTTCTGGGGTTTGAGCAATCTATTGCAGAGCTCGAAACAAAAATTGAAGAATTGCGCTTTGTGCAAGATGATTCTGCAGTAGATATTTCTGAAGAGATCGACCGGTTATCTAAAAAGAGCCAGATGTTGACCAAAGATATCTATGCAAAACTCACTCCTTGGCAAGTCTCACAAATTTCTCGTCATCCGCAACGTCCTTACACAATGGACTATGTGAACCAGATATTCACTGATTTCCATGAGTTGCACGGCGACCGTAGTTTTGCAGATGATCAGGCGATTGTTGGTGGATTGGCTCGTTTTAACGGGCAATCTTGTATGGTAATCGGGCATCAAAAAGGACGCGACACAAAAGAACGCGCAATGCGTAACTTCGGTATGCCGAAGCCAGAAGGCTACAGAAAAGCCATGCGTCTGATGAAACTGGCTGAGAAATTTAATATTCCCGTATTTACTTTTATCGATACCACCGGTGCCTGGCCTGGGATTGACGCTGAAGAACGCGGACAGTCTGAGGCTATTGGCCACAATTTGTATGTGATGGCAGAGTTAAAAGTGCCACTAATCGCAACTATTATCGGTGAGGGCGGTTCTGGTGGCGCATTGGCACTGGCGGTTGGCGATGCAGTATTGATGCTGCAATATGCAACTTATTCAGTCATTTCGCCTGAGGGCTGCGCTTCTATTTTATGGAAAACTTCTGACCGTGCTGCGGATGCGGCTGAGGCATTAGGTCTTACAGCGCATCGATTAAAAGCGATGGGTTTGATCGATAAAATTATCAATGAGCCTTTAGGTGGCGCGCATCGCGACCCTAAGCAAATGTGTGCTTTCGTAAAGCGTGCATTAGCAGATACTTTGCGTCAATTTCAAGGCGTTAAAACCAAAGATTTATTGGCAGCACGTCATGAAAAATTGATGAGCTATGGTAAGTTCAAGGAAACTAAACTGTCAGAATGACGGCGACCAAAAATGAGCGTACGTTGGCTTATCATTTTGAACGCACGCTTAACGAGATACTTTCAAAAAATGCTTTGTCTTTGCCGGAACAAGGTTTGGCCGTCGCTTATAGCGGCGGTTTAGATTCTTCAGTCTTACTTGCTTTGGCAAATCAGTTTTGCCAGAAACATAAAATCCCACTTTTTGCATTTCATGTACACCATGGTTTAAGCATTAATGCCGATGCTTGGCTCAAACATTGCGCATCGGTTTGTGCTTTGTCAGGTGTTACTTTTGCTGGCGTCAAAGTCATAGTGGATCAGCAAAGCAAGGATGGTATTGAATCCTCTGCACGTGAGGCACGTTATAAAGCGCTAGGTGCTTTATGCCAAGAACGACAACTACCTATTATCCTGACGGCGCATCATCAAGACGATCAGGCCGAAACTGTATTGCTACAGTTATTACGTGGCTCTGGTGTTGCTGGGCTATCCGGGATGGATTTATCTAATAAAGCACCTAAATTATTAGGGTCGGATACCGTCATGTTGGCCAGGCCCTTGCTTGGAGTGACGCGACAAAGCTTGTTGGACTATTCCGATGAAGCAACGATTGCTTATGTCGACGACGAATCTAATGCAGATCAGCGTTATGCCCGAAATGCCTTACGACATCAGGTGATGTCCGTCTTATCGGTGATTTCGCCTGGCTACACTGAACGCTTGGCAAGAAGTGCCTCCCACGCCCAGTCAACAAACCGATTACTGACGGAATTAGCGCGGCAAGATAGAAGTGTCTGCGAAATAGATGGCGCATTGGATATTAGTTTGTTGCGTAATTACAGCATTGACCGCATCGATAATTTATTGCGATTTTGGCTGGGAGAGCAGGGCGTGTGCATGCCAACTACTGCCAGGCTAACAGAAATGCGACATCAGCTTTTTGATGGGCGAGACGACGCAAAAATTAGTGTCTTTCACGATACGTTGGGGATTCATCGATACAAGAATAAAATTTACGCTTCCCCGAAAGATGTTGTAAAAGGCAGTGAGATAACTCCAATACAATTTAGTTGGAATGGCGAGCCCAGCATCCCATTTCTTAGTTACGGTGGAACCTTATATTTTGAAGAGTGTTCTTCGGGAGTTGATCTGATTTGGTTAAAGCAACAAGTTTTGACTATACATCCTCGCCAAGGTGGTGAACGCTTGAAGTTGGCATTTAATCGGCCAACCAGAGATATCAAAAGTCATTACCAAACCTTGAAAATCCCATTTTGGCAACGAGAACGTTTGCCATTTATATCTGCTGGAAGCAAACTCTTGTTTGCTGCTGGTGTCGGCATGGAGTCCGCATTTTTCACAGACGATGCAAACGTAAAAATCTGTATCAAGTGGGAATCTGATGCTAATTAACCGAGCACGTAAAAGAATCATGGTTTTAGAATGAAGCACCAAAATATACGCAGTGTTTATTCTGGTTTATGTTGTCGTCGATGCGTAAATTTAGATGATTATATTTATACTCCAGGTATGTATATTCGGTTGTCCATATAATCATTGAGGTAGCAGCCATTTTTTGGAATTGTTATGGGGAGTATAGTTAGTTTCCTCTAGATTTAATGCGCGAAAGCTATCTAAATTTTCCTGATCTCATCTAATTGATTTAAAAAAATTACGTAGTTTTAAATACTATTGCTATCAATTAGGCAATATTAATAAAAATAATGACGAGTATGAAATGACAAATATGAAGCGACAAATTGTTTTAGATACGGAAACAACAGGACTCAACGCCAGAACTGGCGACAGAGTGATTGAGATTGGTTGTGTAGAATTAATTAACCGCAAGCTAACTGGCAATAATTTTCATCGCTACATTAATCCTGAACGTGACTCGGAAGAGGGCGCGTTAGCCGTTCATGGACTGACAACAGAGTTCTTAAGCGACAAGCCTAAATTTGCAGAAATTGTCCAAGAGTTTTGCGCTTATATTAAAGATGCAGAAGTTGTTATCCATAATGCACCGTTTGACGTCGGTTTTCTTAATGCCGAGTTTCTCCGCCTTAATTTGCCTGTCTTTACCGACTATGTAGAGCAAGTTACTGACACATTAGTGCAGGCAAAGGAGTTGCATCCAGGAAAGCGTAACTCTCTCGATGCCCTCTGTACTCGCTATGACGTTTCTAATTCGCACCGAAAACTCCACGGAGCATTATTAGATGCCGAGTTATTGGCGGATGTGTTCCTGGCGATGTCTCGTGGGCAAAATAGTTTTGCTATAGAGGCTGAAGTGGAAGAAAAAGTGTCTGTGGTAGAGGAGATACTTCCAGACATTCCGCTGCAAGGCGTTATTGTTGTTTGCGCCTCTGATGATGAGCTTGCTGCACATGAGACCTTGTTGGTCGGTTTAGGTAAAGAAGTGCGTGGCCAAAGTATTTGGCATTCAAATAGTCAAACAGCAGAATAAATCTCTGCATTGACTGCAATTTTCAATTGCACATGATTATATTTTCAACTTTTGTCAGTAGTTCATCCTTCCACAATTCCAAATCCATACAAATTAATAATAAAAAATCATTGATTTGTATGGTTTTCGGCATGTTTTGTTGCAAGCAAGCGATTTCTTCCAAAATATTTTTCAATTTTTTACTAAAGTTTTGGATTTTTGCGTCGTTAAACAAACATAGATAAATAAAAAAATATTTTTAATAAACCCTAAAGTTATTGATTTCGGTGCCGTTAATAGTACTGAAGATAGAACAAAGTATATTAATTTTTTACCTAAGTTCTTGATTTAATTGAACAAACTATTTTTTCTAAAAATAATAAAAATCAAAAATTCTTTTCAAATTCTTTCTAAAAGAAATCAAATATAGCTCGTAGGAAAAACTCCTACGAGTTTTTTCTGTTTTTCCTCATCTTAAATACCTCTTCCTGCCTATACTCCGGTATTTTTCTTGCATCCACAATGTATCTCACTGGCAACGAACTCTGTGCCGGGTTAAACAAGATGGAGGGTAGAAAAATGACACCGAACGATATGATGGCTGAAATTCGCGACGCTAACTTAAGTTATCTGATGCTCGCTCAGCAAATGATTCGTGCTGACAAAGCTACTGCGATATTTCGTTTAGGCATAGCGAAAGAAATCGCTGACCTGATTGAAGGGTTGAACAACGCACAAATTCTTAAGCTTGCTGGCTCTAACATGATGCTTGCTCGCTTTAGATTTGAAGACAGTGCCATTTTGTGCATGTTGACAAATTATAATAAAGAACGCGCCTTGGCACATTCTCATGCTGCAATTTTAATGGCTGGACAAGCTGTTGAGGAAATTCATTAAAGAGATTCATTAGTTTCTGACTATTTAATAATTTTTCAACACTGAGGTGATCAAAATGGCTAGCAAAAGCGTAGTAAATGAAGCACACGAAATTCGGTTGGCAATTGATTTAGTCAATCTTGGCGCACGTTTGCAGCTTTTGGAGTCCGAAACGAGTTTGTCTCGTGAGCGATTGTTGAAAATATATAAAGAGCTAAAGGGTGTGTCACCTCCTAAAGGGATGCTGCCTTTTTCTACAGAATGGTTTATTACTTGGCAGCCAAATATCCATTCATCGTTATTTATGAACATTCACAAGTATTTGCATGATCATGCAGATATCAGTGGCATTGAGGCTGTTGTCAAAGCTTATCGACTTTATTTAGAACAAACACCGCCTCAAGCAGGTGATGAGCCAGTGCTGTCATTGACGCGTGCTTGGACCTTGGTGAGGTTTTTTGATGCGAAAATTCTGAAATTCACAAAATGCAACAAATGTGGCGGGCAATTTGTTGCACACACATTGGATTTGCATGATGATTATGCATGTGGTTTATGCCATGTCCCTTCACGAGCAGGCAAGACTAAAAGAGCCCGTGAATTAGACTCAATAGCGATGGTTGCATAATGCAGACGATTTTTCGGAGCCTTTTTGAACCTAAGGTCAAAGCAAACAAACGAAAATGATATTTCTTTGGCGGGTAAGCCATTGCTCCCGCCTGCCTTGCAGTCGTTATTGATACAGATTTTTTCCCTCCTTCTTTGCCTCGTCGTTGCTCTTGTTGTAGGCGTCAGCTTCAAAAAAAATATTCCTCCAATTACCATCATTTTTGCGCAAGCAATTGTCGCCTGTTGTTTTTCATATTGGCGAAAAATGGATTGGTGGTGGTGGATTATTCACTTCCTCTTTCCCCTTGCTGTCTTCGTACTCTTGGCCTTTGATATTCCACGTTATTACTATTTATGTGGTTTTATTTTTTTGGCTTTACTTTTTTGGAGTACGTTTCGCACGCAGGTGCCGTATTACCCATCTAAATCCTCTTTGTTACCGACATTATTTGAGTTATTGCCAGACAGACCTGTCCATTTTGTTGATGTTGGCAGTGGGCTGGGCGGCTTGGTTCTCAAATTGGTGCAAGTAAGACGGGACAGTTTTTTTTATGGTGTTGAAATCGCGCCATTGCCTTGGTTTATCAGTTATTTAAGAGCGAAATTTAATCGAGCCAAAGTTGAGTTTTTATTCTGTAGCTACGAGAGAATTGATTTGAACCAATTCGATGTTGTATTTGCTTATCTTTCGCCTGCTGCAATGCCATCGTTATGGGAGAAAGTGCGGAAAGAAATGACGCCAGGGTCATTACTGCTTAGCTATGAATTTATAGTGCCGAATGTTGCTCCCGACTTGTGTATAAATAAAAATCCTAATGATCCAACACTATATGTATGGCGCATATAATAGTAATCATGTAATGTATTCCTCAGGCAATACTCAATTGCTTTTAAGCTTCAAGAGAATAGTGCAGAGCTGCTAAGAATAAAATATTTGGCTTAGCCAAGAGCTTGAAGTAGTGAGAAATAAACGTCTCTTTATGTAAATTTTTCGTACCTTTTGCGTTATTGTTGTTTGAACTTTGATTGTGATTGGCTATGGTACTCCTAGGTAGTATATTTTATTGTCCAGGTAATACTTGGACAGTAAGGTGTTTTTAATAAAAATAATGGGGAGTATATTGAATTTACGTATATTCTATTCCCGTAAAAAGCAGCGAAGCGTTGTCTCTTATTTTTGTTGATAGATTCGGTTTTTTGCAATTGTTTCCTGTAACTCTTAATTGATCAAATTGATGTGATGATTAATTCACTGATTAATTTCCACGCTTATATTTGGTTCTTTTCTCATAAGGAGTCTGGCTCGTGCTAGTCATCGTTGGCTATATAGTTGTGATGGGGTCAGTGTTCGGTGGATTTGTTATGTCCGGCGGACATATCGCCGTCTTATTTCAGCCACTCGAATTGCTGATGATCGGTGGTGCCGCCGTTGGGGCTTCCTTGGTCGGCAATAACGGTAAAACCCTGAAGGCATCTTTAAAAGCAATTCCTGGTGTATTAAAAGGCTCCAAATACACCAGAGCCTTGTATATGGAATTGATGACCATGCTGTTTGATGTGCTGACAAAAATACGTAAAGAGGGCTTAATGTCAATTGAGGGTGATATTGAAAAGCCGGAAGAGAGTCCTCTTTTTAGCAAGTATCCACTCGTTGCCTCTGACCATCACTTAATGGAATTCATTGCGGATTATTTACGGTTGATGGTGTCCGGAAATATGGATGCATTTCAGATCGAAAATCTGATGGATAACGAGCTGGAAACGCATCACCATGAAGGTGCGGCACCGGCACATTTTATTGCTAAGTTAGGTGATGGTTTGCCTGCTTTTGGTATTGTTGCTGCGGTGATGGGCGTGGTGCATACAATGGAGTCAGTTGGTATCCCGCCAGCAGAGCTCGGTATATTGATTGCACATGCGCTGGTTGGAACATTCTTAGGTATTTTGCTCGCTTATGGTTTCGTTGGGCCGTTGGCTGGTTTGATGGAGCAACAATTGGACGAGTCCTCTAAAACCTTTCAATGCATAAAAGTAACTTTATTAGCTAGCTTAAACGGATACGCTCCGGCGCTTGCTGTTGAGTTTGGACGTAAGGTTTTGTACTCGACGGAGCGACCTACATTTAGTGAGCTGGAAGAACACATTAAGCAATCTAAATCTAAGTAGATAGTCTGATCAGGAATGCATAATGGCTAATGAGGAACTAAGACCGATTATCGTCAAGCGAATAAAAAAAGTCGCTGGCGGGCATCATGGCGGAGCATGGAAAATTGCCTATGCTGACTTTGTTACCGCGATGATGGCATTTTTTCTGTTGATGTGGTTGCTTGGTTCAACAGCAAAAGGTAATCTGAATGGGATTGCGGAGTATTTTCAAACTCCCCTGAAGGTCGCCATGGCCGGCGGTGATGGTAGTGGCGACAGCTCTAGTGTCATTAAAGGTGGTGGTAAAGATCTCACTTTGCGCGACGGCCAAAATAAAAAAGGCGATGTTGAGGCGCAAAAAAAGAGCTACAACCTTCAAGCTGCAGAGGCCGCATTGGCAAAAGCAGATGCCGAGCGTCTTAAAGTCTTGAAGGGCAAAATTGAGACGGCAATCGAATCGAATGCGATACTAAAGCAATATAAAAAGCAGCTATTGTTAGATATTACGACCGACGGTTTGCGTATCCAGATGGTTGACGAGCAAAACAGACCGATGTTTGCCTCTGCAAAAGCTGATTTGCAACCCTATACAAGAGAAATTCTGCATGAGATTGGTAAGGCATTAAACGATGTGCCAAACAGAATCAGTTTGTCTGGGCATACCGATGCCGCACCTTATGGCAGTGGCGAGAAGGGATATAGTAATTGGGAGCTGTCTGCTGACAGAGCAAACGCGTCTCGTCGTGAACTGATTTACGGCGGTATGGATGAAACTAAGGTCCTAAGGGTCGTCGGTTTATCATCATCGGTTTTGTTTGATAAAGAAGATCCTCTTAATCCGATTAATAGACGCATAAGTATCATCGTTATGAATAAAAAAGCTGAACAATCTGCTTCACAAGATGGTGGTTCAATTGAACTGACAAATCCTTCTGAGCCCTCAGCTGAAGTTCCTGTCAAAGTGGTGCAATAGTTACACGGGCATAATCGGATCAGATGAATAGAAAATTGGGATGCTGAATATGTCAAAAAAGAAAGTATTAGGGTCTCATGTAAAAGAGCTCTTGTCTGGCGTCTCAAGTCATGGGAACGAGCATCTGCTCGAAGTAGAGACTGATCTAGTTCAAACTACTATTCTGCTCGCTGAGGCGATCGAAAAACTAGGGGCGAGTTTTTTGGCCTTGCATGCAGCCATCACCAGTCAGCAAGAAGAAATTGACCTAGTTATTTCTTCTGGCGCCGCGCCAGTTGCCAGTATTGATCGACTTAAAGCAATACAAGTTGACATTGCCGTCCATATTAATGCTGCTGTTACTAGCCTTCAATTCCAGGATCTTACTAGCCAGCTTATTTCCCGAACTGTTCAACGCAGTGCCGGTTTGCGAGAGGTTTTGAGTAATCTCGGTTTGGTTGGCGATGGCATTCCGCTTGATAGTGAAACGGATGAAATAGCGTTATTGCTCAAAGATATAACTCAGCGTTTAGAAAAACAAAGCATTGAATTAAAAAGTTTATTGCGTAAAGCTGTAAATCAAAAACATTTAGATAGTGGTGACATTGAGTTATTTTAACTACTCAATGATGATGGGATGCGTGTCCCTTTAATCTGTATAACGGAGTGATGATGGCCAAGACAATTTTAGCAGTGGATGATTCTGGTTCTTTAAGACAAATGGTGGCGTTTAGTCTCAAAGCAGCTGGTTATCTAGTTATTGAGGCGGTCGATGGGCAAGATGGTTTAGAGAAAGCGAGAAATCAAGTAGTTGATCTCGTTTTAACTGATCAAAATATGCCAAGAATGGATGGCTTAACCTTGATTAAGTCCTTGCGTGCTCTGCCAACCTATCAGCGAGTACCCATCCTTATGTTGACTACGGAGTCGAGTGACGATATGAAGGCAAAAGGTCGAGCTGCCGGTGCAAACGGTTGGTTGGTAAAGCCTTTTGATCCTCAGAAGTTAACTGAGGTCGTTAAAAAAGTCATTGGATAAACCTCCTTTGAGACTACTTTTTTAATGCGAGCCAATCACGGAGTACGACAATGACGATTGACATGAGTCAGTTTTTTCAAGTTTTTTTCGACGAGGCAGAAGAGCTGCTTGCGGAGAAAGAAAAACTATTGCTGGCCGTCGATATTTCCTCCCCCGATCCTGAGGATCTGAATGCCATATTTCGTGCAGCACACTCCATCAAAGGTGGCGCCTCTACGTTTGGCTTAACTGATATGACTGAAGTGACACATATACTTGAGTCACTTTTAGATAAGATCAGAAAAGGGGAGATGGCCTTAACATCTGAACATGTCGACGCTTTTTTGATTGCAAAAGATATCTTAAAAATGCAATTGGATGGACATAAGCATGGCAGCCCAGTGGATCAGGATGCCGTAGCAGATGTCAGAATGTTGCTGCAATCTTTGTCGCAAGACGCTGTACCCATTGCTGCGCCAGTTGCTAGTTTTGCGGATAGATCGAGAGATGTAGACCACGAGAACGTAATTTACACGTCTTGTTTTCGGGTAGAGCTACCTCCGATATCTGCCGATGACATTAAAGCTATCGTGTCTGAATTAGGTTTACTCGGATTTATTAGCAAAGAGGAAGTTGAAAAAGGTCGTACGGTCGTTACGTTGAACACCAACGAAAGTCAGGACGACATTGTTGCAATATGTTCTTTTATCTTGAACCCTGATGATTTAAAAATTACTAGAACCGATTTTGTTTCAGCTAAAGCTAGTTCAAAAAATAATCAATCTGACGACGATTTAGGTTATGGCTTTTTCGAGCCTATTGAATCAATGTTTCCTCCTCTGGCGGGTGGTGAACAAGCGCCGGCAGCTACTAATAAAGAGCCTGTATCCGGTTCTAATCTTGTCGGTGCCGATAAGAAAAATTTAGTTAAGAAAGAAGTTGAAAAAGCATCGGTATCTCAGGAGTCGTCGACGATCAGGGTTGGTATTGAAAAAGTGGATCAGCTGATCAATTTGATCGGTGAGCTAGTGATTACGCAAGCGATGTTGGAGCAACGCACCCAAGTACTGGATCCTATTGAGCACGAGCGCTTAGTTAGTAGCGTGGCACATCTGACCAGAAATACGCGTGATCTGCAAGAGGCAGTGATGTCTATACGCATGATGCCTATGGACTATGTTTTTTCCCGTTTCCCGCGAATGGTGCGTGACTTAGCGAGCAAACTAGGTAAGAAAGTTGAGTTCGTCACTTATGGTGCCTCTACAGAATTAGACAAAGGATTGATCGAAAGAATCGTTGATCCCTTAACTCATCTGGTCAGAAATAGCATTGATCATGGTATTGAGATGCCAGCGTCCAGGCTAAAGGCGGGTAAACACGAGGCCGGTAAGTTATCGTTATCTGCAGTTCACCAAGGCGGTAATATTGTCATCGAAGTTAGTGATGATGGCGGTGGATTGCACCGTGAAAAAATACTCGCTAAAGCCAAGCAAAATGGTTTGCCCGTATCTGATGCTATGTCTGACAGCGAAGTTTGGTTGCTTATTTTTGCGCCAGGATTTTCAACTGCGGAGGCCGTTACCGATGTTTCTGGGCGTGGTGTTGGTATGGACGTGGTTAAACGCAATATTACTGCCATGGGCGGCGTGGTCGATATTCGATCAGCTAAAGGATTTGGTACGACCATCACTATCTCGTTGCCGCTGACACTGGCAATCTTAGATGGCATGTCGATTAAGGTTGGTGAGGAAGTTTATATACTACCTCTTGGCTTTGTGATGGAGTCATTGCAGCCTGCGATGCAAGATATCAAAGAAATTATTGGTAAGGGGCGAGTAGTTAAAGTGCGTGGAGAATACTTACCTTTAATTCCTCTATATGAATGTTTTGATATCCAACCTAAATTTACACAGCCTTCTGATGGTATTGCTGTAATCGTAGAAGTTGATGGGAAAAAAGCAGCGCTATTTGTTGATGATTTAGTAGGGCAGCAGCAGGTAGTCGTTAAAAATATTGAATCCAATTATCGTAAAATCCCAGGAATTTCTGGTGCTACTATTTTGGGTGATGGTGGCGTATCTTTGATTCTTGATGTTGCTGCTTTATTGAGATCAGCTAGGTAGTTTTAGTATTTACAGTTAATAACAAGGGGTAGAAATATGATGCAGTCTGCGCAAACATCTGACAATAAAGATGCCAAACTCGATGCTTCGGGATCAGATATAGCTACACACGAATTTTTAGCGTTTACTCTCGGCAACGAGGAATACGGAATTGATATTCTGAAGGTTCAGGAAATTCGTGGATACGAGGCCGTAACACGTATTGCTAACGCACCAAATTTTCTTAAAGGTGTTATCAATCTGCGCGGAATTATCGTTCCGGTTGTTGATATGCGGATTAAATTTAATTTGGGTGAGCCAACTTACGATCAGTTCACGGTCGTTATTATTTTAAATATTGGCGGACGTATTGTCGGTATGGTTGTTGATAGTGTCTCCGATGTGACAACTTTGTTGCCAGAGCAAGTACGACCGGCACCAGAGATGGGAACAACATTTAGTTCAGATTTTCTGATTGGTTTAGGCACCTTAGAAGAGCGCATGCTCATTTTGGTCGACATCGATAAATTAATGTCGAGTCCAGAAATGGGGCTTGTTGATTCTCAAGTTTAGAAGTGTAGACGTGTAATTAAGCACGGTATTTTTGTCTAGTTGCAACAAGTGTCTGTAAAAATTAAACCTAAAAAATTGAGAGACTCGGGCTATGAATTTACGTCATTTTCGAATTGGTGCAAGACTAGGTATAGGTTTTGGCTTCATTATCGGCGGACTGATTATTGTATTGATATTGGCTAGTCTTTTATCTTCACAAAACAGAAATACCATGATTCAAGGCTTAAATACAGCTAGCCAAAAGCAGGCCTTGGTTAATTCTATGAAAAGCTCTTTGCTCGAGGGTGGTATTGCGATGCGAAATATTGGCATTCAATCCGATGTCTCAGAGATGCAGAAAGAAGATGCCAAAGTAAAACTGCAACGCAAACGCTACGACGACGCAAAGGATAAACTTTCAAAGCTTGGGTTGAATGATGATGAGAAGAAAATTCTTGCAGAGATTGCGAGAATTGATCAGGAAATAGACAAACCGTTTAAAGACGCTGTCGGTCAGGCTCTAGCGTTTAATGCTGAAGGCGCAATTAAAATTATCTCCTCGGTTATCGATCCATTAAGTACTAAATCTATCTTGGAAATGAACAAGTTAGTTGATCTGCAGGAGTCTGCATCAAAGCAGGTATTTGAAATCTCAGGTGCCAACAGTACCAAACTAAATTTTTGGTTGTTCGTTGTATTAGCTGGCGCGTTGGTCATTGCTGTGTTTTTTGCATGGATTATTACTAAGAGTATTACGCAGCCTTTAAAAGAAGCTATTTCTGTTACTGAACAGGTCGCATCTGGTGATTTATCTGCCCATGTTAGTGTGAGTGGTAAAGACGAAGTTTCATCTCTTTTATTCGCTTTAAAAGAGATGACAGAAAGTTTGGCTAATACTGTTGGTCAAGTACGAACTGGCACAGAAACGATCACAGTCGCATCCCAAGAGATTGCCTCAGGCAACGCCGATCTCTCCAGCAGAACAGAATCCCAAGCCAGCTCGCTAGAAGAAACTGCCAGCTCCATGGAAGAGCTCACCAGCACCGTCAGACAAAATGCCGATAACGCCCGGCAAGCCAATCAACTCGTTGTCTCCGCCACTGGTGTTGCCGTCAAAGGTGGTGCTGTTGTCAATCAAGTCGTTAGCACCATGGGCTCGATTAAAGAAAGCTCCCGCAAGATTGTCGACATTATCAGCGTCATCGACAGTATTGCCTTCCAGACCAACATCCTCGCCCTCAATGCCGCAGTAGAAGCTGCCAGAGCCGGAGAGCAAGGAAGAGGATTTGCCGTTGTTGCCTCAGAGGTGCGTAATCTCGCCCAACGCAGTGCCAGCGCCGCCAAAGAAATCAAATCTCTGATCGATGACTCGGTCGACAAAGTCAATCAAGGTGGCAAACTGGTAGACGAAGCAGGCAAAACCATGGACGAGATTGTCACCAGCGTCCAGCATGTCGCCGACATCATGAGTGAGATCACCGCCGCCAGCCAAGAGCAAAGTGCAGGGATAGAACAAGTCAATCTAGCGATTACGCAGATGGACGAAATGACGCAACAAAATGCAGCGTTAGTAGAGCAGGCAGCAGCGGCAGCAGAGAGTATGGAGGAGCAGGCGCAGGCCTTGGCGCAGGCAGTTAGCGTATTTAAACTCGTATCAGCGAGTAACGCTCCCCCGGCAAAATCAATGCGAGTGAATCCTGTGGTTCAGAAAAAAGACCTTAAGCCAAAATTAAAACAAATTGCCTCTCGGGCAGAGCCTTCCGTATCAACTGGCAAAAGTGCAAAAAAGGAGAATACGGATGACTGGGAGGAGTTTTAATTTAGTATTTAATAATGACTAAAATGATTAAATTTACTTTTTTTGTTATATCGAATTTTGGTTAATCATAAAAATTAAAACACTTAAGCATCAAAGTGCAAATTTAATCTGATTAACTACCCTAGGCAGGTATATGCATATTTTTCTGAAATTAACTTAATCTAAGATGATGAGTTAATCAATATGCTTAATATTAAGGATAATTTAATGACCAAGTCTGCTGAAAAGGGTAAGAGCGAGACCTCAAAGGAATTTGACTTTAATGCAAAAGACTTTAATCGCGTCAGAGACTTGATTTATCAAAAGGCTGGAATTTCTCTTGCTGATAGTAAACAAGAGATGGTTTACAGCCGCTTAGCTCGTCGTCTTCGGGCAACAGGAATGAACTCGTTTTCTATTTACCTAGATAGCTTGGAGACCGATAATTCTGAAGCTGAGTGGGAGGCTTTTACTAACGCGCTTACTACCAATCTGACCTCTTTTTTTCGGGAGGAGCATCACTTTCCCTTACTTGCCGAACACGTTAAAAAAATAAAAGAACCAATTAATGTCTGGTGTTCTGCTAGCTCTACTGGCGAGGAGCCTTATTCAATCGCAATGACCTTGTGTGAGGCATTTGGTACCCTGAAGCCTCCGGTGCATATTACCGCAACCGACATAGATACCAACGTATTAGCTACCGCCTCAAGAGGAGTCTACAACCTTGATCGCTTGGATAAGATGTCGCCAGATAGAGCGAAGAAATTTTTCCTACGAGGGAAGGGCGCGCAAGATGGATTGGTTAGAGTTAGGCCGGAGTTAAGAGATTTAATCACTTTTAAACAGCTGAATCTGTTAGCAGATGTTTGGCCAATTAATGGTGTTTTTGATGCTATTTTTTGTCGCAATGTGATGATCTACTTCGATAAGCCGACCCAAGGTGCAATTCTAAAAAAATTCGTCCCATTAATGAAATCAGATGGTTTACTCTTTGCTGGACATTCTGAGAATTTTTTGTACGTATCTGATGACTTCAAACTTAGAGGCAAAACAGTCTACGAGCTGGCAAGTGAACATGAAGTACGTAGTAAAGCAGTTTCGCGCCATTCGAACAAAGGTTAAGCCATGAGCCAGTTAAGTGAAGAGCATTTCGCTACGAATATTTATTACGACCGCACCTTTGATTGTGACGCTGCAAAAATTTTGCCTGGTGAGTTTTATTTCACAGGAAAAGATATGTTGATTGTTACCGTTCTTGGTTCTTGCGTCTCCGCTTGCATAAGGGATCGTGTTTCTGGTGTCGGAGGGATGAATCATTTCATGCTGCCAGATGGCGGAGCAGATTCTGATAATCCTGTTTCTGCATCAATGCGCTACGGTACCTATGCAATGGAAGTTCTGATCAATGAATTATTAAAAGCGGGTGCTAAACGCGAAAACATGGAGGCCAAAGTATTTGGCGGGGGTAATGTGTTGCGAGGGTTTACTGCGATCAATGTTGGTGAAAGAAACGCGAAATTTGTGCTCGATTATTTGCGCGCTGAGCGAATGCGTGTCATTGCTGAGGACTTAAACGACATCTACCCTCGCAAAGTATATTTTTTTCCAAAGACAGGTAAGGTTCTTGTGAAGAAACTCAAAGTTGAACACAATGATACGCTGAGGAAACGCGAAAATGATTACGCCAGTCGACTCAAAGCCACACCTGTTAGTGGTGAAATTGATTTGTTTTAAGCAAAAATAATAAGAGACTGTTGTACGCGCGGAGTATGTGATGAAAATTAAAGTATTGATTGTGGATGATTCGGCGCTAATACGGAGCGTTCTCAGTGAGATCATTAGCAGACAGCCCGATATGGAAGTCGTTGGCGTCGCGCCCGATCCGTTGGTCGCCAGGGATTTGATCAAGCAAACAAATCCAGATGTTTTGACGCTTGATGTTGAAATGCCAAAGATGGATGGGCTGGATTTTTTAGAAAAACTTATGCGCCTCAGGCCGATGCCAGTCATTATGGTTTCGTCTTTGACTGAGCGTGGATCTGAAATCACCATGCGAGCGCTAGAACTGGGCGCCGTCGATTTTGTTACCAAACCAAAGCTATCGATTCAAAGCGGTATGTTGGAATATGCAGAACTGATTGCCGATAAAATTCGTGCTGCTTCAAAGGCTCGAATTCGACCACGGGCAGTTCATGCAAGTGATTTGAATAAAGGCGAGTTAACTGCACTGCCAATGGTGAAAAATCCGCTGACCAGTAGTGAAAAACTCATCATCATTGGCGCTTCTACTGGTGGAACAGAAGCGATCAAGAATTTTTTAGTTCAAATGCCCTCAGATTGCCCGGGGATTTTAATCACTCAACATATGCCTGAGGGTTTTACTCGCTCTTTTGCTAAAAGATTAGACGGGCTTTGTAAAATTTCAGTTAGTGAGGCCGCTGGTGGCGAGCGTGTATTGCCAGGTCATGCTTATATTGCGCCTGGTCATTCACATTTGCTCTTGGCCAGGAGTGGTGCAAATTATGTGACCCAGCTAGATGCCGGGCCGGCAGTAAACCGACATCGTCCCTCTGTAGATGTTTTGTTTCGCTCGGCGGCTACCTATGCCGGTAAGAATGCAGTTGGCGTTATTCTGACCGGAATGGGCAAGGATGGTGCGGTCGGTATGTTGGAGATGAAAAACGCAGGCGCCTATAATTTTGCCCAAGACGAAGCAACTTGTGTAGTATTTGGAATGCCTCGTGAAGCAATCGCAATCGGTGCAACACATGAAGTTGGCCCCTTAAATGAGTTGCCAACCAAGGTTTTGCATTATCTTGCGTTACACGGTAGTCGAGCCTTGCGCGTTTAAGTGAGCAAAATTTATATTCTTGTGGATTTTGCTCACCACTTTGTATTAATTTGACCGATAATGTTTATAACTATCCTTAAAGAAATAATGGAGTAATTTATGGCCGATCAGAATCTCAAATTTTTAGTTGTTGATGACTTTTCAACGATGCGCCGTATTGTACGTAATTTGCTTAAAGAGCTTGGTTACTCTAATGTCGATGAGGCAGAGGATGGTGCCATGGGATTAGCCAAATTGAAAAGTGGCGATTTCGATTTCGTGATTTCTGACTGGAATATGCCTAACATGGATGGGTTGACGATGTTGCAACACATTCGTGCTGATCCAGCGCTGGCTAAGTTGCCAGTATTAATGGTGACCGCCGAGGCGAAAAAAGAAAATATTATTGCGGCTGCTCAAGCAGGTGCAAATGGTTATGTTGTGAAACCATTTACAGCAGCGACTCTCGATGAGAAGTTATCGAAAATTTTTGAAAAATTAGGAAAAACTGCATAGCTGAACTTGTATTTATTAAGGAGTAAATATGAGTACAGATATGCACGAAATTATTCCACAAGATGAGCTCTTTACCAGAGCCGGGATATGACTAGGCTGTTGCACGACTGCCTTCGTTATCTAGGTTTAGATAAGTTACTTGAACGAGCTGTATAAAAATTGCTTGATCGCTTTGCTTTTTAACCACTGAAGCTCGTATGTTTTTTTCTGTTTAATCCCACCATACCAATTATTGCCTTATGAGTGACGCAAATTTCATTGTCAGAGAGCCGTTGCTTGATCCCAAACAGCGCGTTATCGGTTTTCAGTTATCTTGGCAAAATCCAAATCAATCTGCAACGCTAAGCGTCGAAGATCTTGATTCCTTGATGGAGTTTGTCGCTCAAAATTTGAACGATGAAGAAACTGGATTTTTGCTAGGAGATAGCGTCTTATTTTTAGAGGCAGCGCCAGAATTATTGCTTACCGACGGCCTGAAATTATTACCACCTAAAAACACGGTATTGATATTGTCAAAACGTGATTTTACTAACCCGACTACCTTAGAAGCGATAAAAGAACTACGTGCTTTGGGTTATGGTATTTGTATGCGTGGCGCTGATCTGAGCACCTTGGAGAGATCTTTCTTCACGCAGATTTCTCATATTGAAGTCCAGTTGAACGCGTCTAACTTTGCATCTCAGGCAAAGGTGTATGCAGCGTTAAAGCAATCCGCCATACATATGGTTGCTCGCAATGTGTCAACTTGGCAGGATTTTGATGCATGCTCTGCGCTTGGCTTAGAGTCGTTCGTTGGTAAGCTACATTTAACGCCTCGCCCTAGCGCGGACAAAAAAGGATTAAATACAGCGCAGACGACCATTTTGCAGTTAATGGAAATGATCAGGAAAAACGCTGACATTCAACAATTAGAATCTGTTGTAAAAAGAGATGCTACCTTAGCGTATAAATTATTGCGGTACATCAACTCTGCTGGTTTTGGTTTGCGTACAGAAGTGCAATCCCTCAAGCATGCTGTGCAGATACTAGGTTATAGCCCTTTATATCGCTGGCTATCTGTATTGCTGGCGACCGCAAGTACCAGCGGTTACTCACCAGTTTTATTAGAAACAGCCATTGTCCGTGGTCGATTTGCAGAGTTACTTGGACAGCCTCACATGTCCAAATCTGAAGCTGAAAATCTTTTCGTTGCAGGTATGTTCTCTTTGCTGGATAGATTGCTGGGCGTGCCTATGGATGAAGTTTTATCAACGATCCAATTACCAGAAGCTGTTACCGAAGCGCTGATTTCCAGAGGCGGAAGCTATGGCCCTTATTTGGCATTAGCCGAGGCTTGTGAGTTAAATAGTATGTTGGTTGGCTCTTTAGCAGAGTCGCTGCGTATTACACCAACAGATGTCAACACGGCACATCTTGCGGCTTTAGTTTGGGCTAAAAACATTGCATCGCTTTAACAGAGACACGCAAAACAAGTCTTAATTACAAATATCTTAATTGCAGAGATGAGGAGCCATGTTTTTCCTCATCTCGCGCAAGCTGTAACACTTCTTTTTTTAAATCAAAATTTTCCAGTAGAACAACGCAAGGCAGTTCGCCAAAGGTGCAATTGTAGGTGTAGCGTTTGTACTTAAACCGTGATGGCGTTAATCCCCTGGGCGCCATACGCTATCTGGGTTGCAAAGAAGTGGTAGCGGTCTAATAGAAAGTCTGAATTTAATATACGCCCCACCATTTTTAATAAATATCTAAAGCTGGACTGATCGTTGGAAAAAGATCAAATTACCTTATCGCAACGAGTTAAAGGTGCGCTTGTATATTCGTTCAACTTGGGCTGATGTTGATGATTTTATAAACTCATATCAAAACTCCCTGACAATAAAATTGTCTTAATGGTATTAACTGTAAAAATTGATAGGAATAAATTGCGAGAGGTGAATATGACAGTTCGCATAGTTCTCCACTCCCGCTCTGTTAAAATAACGGACTTCGCAGAATCTGTTGCATATTTCTAGCCTGTTCGTCGTAGTTTTTCGCTCAGTATTTTCTGCTGGTTGTGTTCAAAGCATGACTCAACAAAGCATTACCTAAGTATTTAAAGCTATAAAGATTTTCCCAGACACTCTTAGCCCAATCTAATCGCCATGACCACATCTATACAGCCAGCTATGCTTACTAAAATGGCCAACGCCATCCGCGCTTTGTCTATGGACGCCGTACAAAAGGCCAATTCTGGCCATCCTGGTATGCCTATGGGGATGGCAGATATTGCCGTAGCACTGTGGAGTGGTCACTATCGCCATAATCCATCCAATCCTCAATGGATCAACCGTGATCGCTTTTTGCTGTCGAACGGCCATGGTTCTATGCTGCATTATTCTTTACTGCATTTGACTGGCTATGATCTCAGCATGGACGAGATCAAAAATTTTCGTCAATTGCATTCTAAAACTGCGGGGCATCCAGAAGTCCACATCACACCTGGTGTAGAGACAACCACCGGTCCGCTAGGGCAAGGGATTACCAATGGTGTCGGTATGGCCTTGGCTGAGAAATTGCTGGCGGCGGAATTTAATGAGCCTGGCTTAAATATCGTCGATCACCACACGTATGTATTCATGGGCGATGGCTGTTTGATGGAAGGTATTTCTCACGAGGCCTGTTCCTTAGCGGGCACCTTGCGTCTGAACAAACTGATTGCTTTTTGGGATGACAACGGTATTTCTATCGATGGTCATGTCGAGGGCTGGTTCACCGATGACACGCCTAAACGGTTTGAAGCGTATGGCTGGAATGTTGTAAGAGCAGTCGATGGTCACAATCCCGCTGCCGTGTCTGCCGCAATTGTTGCTGCCAAGGCCTCTGATAAACCAACACTGATTTGCTGCAAAACGGTGATCGGTAAGGGCTCTCCGAACATGGAAGGCACGCATAACGTCCACGGTGCTGCCTTGGGCGATAAAGAAATCGCTGCAGTTCGCGCCAATATCGATTGGCCATATCCACCATTTGAGGTACCTGCTGACATCTACGCAGCCTGGGACGCAAAAGCCAGTGGTAATAAAATGGAAGGCGAGTGGAATGCGCAATTTGCTGCGTACGCAGAGCAGTTTCCGCACAAAGCGGCTGAACTGACTCGTCGCATGAAGGGTGAATTGCCAGCCAATTTTGACGAAGTCGTCGCTAGTGCTATTAATTCTTGCGTAGAGAAAAAAGAAAACATCGCTACCCGTAAAGCCAGCCAAAATGCGATTCAGGCCTTTGCGCCTTCATTGCCAGAATTCCTTGGTGGTTCTGCTGATTTGACGGGTTCTAACCTGACAAACTGGAAAGAATGTGTTGCGGTACGCGGTAATCAAGCCGGTAATCACATTAATTACGGTGTGCGTGAATTTGGTATGAGCGCGATGATGAACGGTATCGCTTTGCATGGCGGTTACATTCCTTTTGGCGCTACCTTCCTGACTTTCTCTGATTACAGCCGTAATGCGATCCGCATGGCGGCGCTGATGAAAATCCGTACCTTATTTGTCTTTACACATGACTCTATCGGTTTGGGTGAAGATGGTCCTACGCATCAATCAGTTGAGCACATTTCTAGTATGCGTTTGATCCCTAATCTGGATAACTGGCGTCCATGCGACACAGTGGAATCTGCAGCGGCCTGGGCTTTTGCAGTGAAGCGCCACGATGGTCCATCGACGCTGATTTTCTCGCGCCAAAACTTACCTTACCAAGAACGTAGCGCACAGCAAATTGCCGATGTTTCTCGCGGTGGTTATGTATTGCAAGATGTTGCCGATGCTAAAGCCGTGCTGATCGCCACTGGTTCAGAAATTGAACTCGCGGTGAAATCAGCCGCCGAGCTGGCACAGCAAGGCGTACCTGTACGCGTCGTGTCTATGCCGTCAACCGATGTCTTTGATCGTCAGGACGCAGCGTATAAAGCCAGCGTTCTTGGCAACGGCTTGCCACGGATTGCAATCGAAGCTGGTGTAACTGACTTCTGGTACAAATATGTCGGCTTGGAAGGTGCTGTTGTTGGCATCGATATTTTTGGTGAATCAGCGCCTGCCAGCGTCTTGTTTAAATACTTCGGTTTTACAGTAGAAAACGTGATTGCTAAAGTGAAAGCGACTTTAGTGTGAGTAAGCAAAGTATGAGCGACGCCAATATCATTAAGGAAATCAGCTTGCGTCGTGCGACAGTCGCCGATGCGCAAGCGATTGCCGCTGTACGTATAGAGAGCTGGCGTGCTACTTATCGCGGCATCATGCCCGATGAGTATCTCGATGAAATGAAGCTTGATGACAGTACCGCAATCTGGACTCGTATTCTTAACACCTCCGCTGATGAGCTACGTTGCGTATTCGTTGCCATTGCGGATGACGAGATTATTGGGTTTGCCTCCGGGATTCTGTTGAAGGAAGAAAAACAGGGGATGAATGCAGAGTTAGCTGCGATTTATCTGCGCCCGGCTTATCAAGGTTTAGGTATCGGTCAACGGATGCTGCAAAAAGTCTCACGTACTTTGCAAGCCATGGGTGCAAAGAATATGTTGGTCTGGGTCTTGATTGGTAACAAGGCAGCACGCCAGTTCTATGAAACTTTTGGCGGTCAATTTTTGATCGAGCAAAACTTCATCTGGGATGAGCTGGAGCTGCAAGAGGTTGCCTATGGCTGGCCAGATTTGAACGAGTTAACTGAATTGCATTTGACCTCGGCAGAGGTTGCGCCGACTTTGCACTGATCGTCAATTGAAGGCCATAGAACCTTAAATTTAAGTAAAAAAGTGTTCTTGGTTTTTATGAAGGCTTCATACCAGTTTTGTAGTAAACCCCTGCAGTAAACCTTAAACTTATAAAAATTTACACAGATTTATAAAGATTTTTCACTGTTTTTATTGGAGATAAAACCATGACGATTCGCGTCGCAATCAACGGCTATGGCCGTATCGGTCGTAACATTCTGCGTGCCCACTACGAAGGTGGCAAATTCAAAAATGAGATTCAGATCGTAGCGATCAATGACCTCGGCAATGCAGAATCTAACGCTCACTTGACTCGTTACGACACTGCCCACGGCAAGTTCCCTGGCACAGTCACTGTCGAAGGCGACACCATGATCGTCAATGGCGACAAGATCAAGGTATTTGCTGAGCGTAATCCAGCGAATATCCCTTGGGGTGAGTTGAATGTCGATGTCGTGCTGGAATGCACAGGCTTCTTCACAACAAAAGAAAAAGCTTCTGCTCATTTGGCCGGCGGCGCGAAAAAAGTCATCATCTCTGCACCTGGCGGTAAAGACGTTGACGCAACGATTGTGTATGGCGTCAACCACGGTGTATTGAAGGCAACCGATACCGTTATTTCTAACGCCTCTTGCACCACAAATTGTCTGGCACCTTTGGCTAAGCCTTTGAACGATGTGATCGGTATCGTCAACGGTTTGATGACCACCATTCATGCTTACACCAATGACCAGGTGTTGACTGATGTCATGCATGAAGACCTGCGCCGCGCGCGCTCTGCCACGATGAGCATGATCCCGACTAAAACTGGCGCAGCAGCGGCAGTTGGACTGGTGTTGCCAGAGTTGAACGGCAAATTAGACGGCTACGCAATGCGCGTACCAACCATCAATGTATCTGTCGTCGATCTGACATTTATTGCTGCCCGTGATACATCAGTAGAAGAAATCAATTCTGTATTAAAAGCAGCCTCCCAAGGTGCCTTAAAAGGTATTTTGGATTACAACACAGCGCCATTGGTTTCAGTCGATTTCAACCACAATCCAGCATCGAGTACTTATGACGAAACATTGACTAAAGTATCTGGTCGTTTAGTCAAAGTATCTAGCTGGTATGACAACGAGTGGGGTTTCTCTAACCGCATGTTGGATACAACGGTTGCCTTGATGAACGCGAAATAATTTCAGTTTTGTGATAAGCACTAAAAAGCCCCGAACTTTCGGGGCTTTTTTTTGTCTATAGAGTTCAACTGTGTTCCGCTGTGTTTTGCTATATTTCGCTGCCTTGATTGATCTAACTGGAGATGTCCGACGATGTTTAATCCGAAAAAACTAATGGCTGACAATAAAGGCTTCATCCTGTTCATGCTCGGCATGGTGCTGGTGCGCAGTGCGATGGCAGATTTCTATCTGGTGCCTTCCAGTTCTATGTATCCAACGCTGGTAGAGGGTGACAGAGTAATTTGCAATCGTCTGGCCTACGACGTTAAGTTGCCGTTCACCGATGTCGTACTCAAGCAAGTCGCCGATCCGCAGCGCGGTGATATCGTTACTTTTATCTCACCGCAAGATGGTGTGAGATTAGTCAAGCGCCTGATCGCAGTGCCTGGCGATACAGTTGAAATGCATGATGAACAGTTAGTCATCAATGGGGTGCCAGCCAATTACAAAGAAGCATTCGATAGTGCTGAAAATCATCTGACACCAGCTCGTGAATATTCCGGTAAACAGCTGGTGTATCAGGAGACGGTAGGAGATAAACAGCACGGCATTATCATCATGCCAGAGCGCCAAGCCATGCGCTCGTTTGGACCGGTCAAAGTACCTGAGGGTCAATATCTGATGTTGGGCGACAATCGCGACAACAGCAAAGATTCGCGTTACATCGGTTTTGTGAAGCGGGAATTGATCACTGGACGTGTCAGTCGCTTATTGTTTTCACTCGACGGCGATAATTATTATTTGCCGAGATTAGAGCGGGTTGCTGCGAAGACTTAATTTTTGATATTTTTGATGTCTTGATATAGGCAACGTTTATTTTTTTATGAGATAGATTAATGAACAACAAATAACTCCTTTCATCTATACAGATGGAGTGAGTTTTTTTGTATAGTAGCTTGCTGACCTCCTGCCCAGACGGATTCTACAAAGGCTAACGTTGATCAATTTCAAGCCTTGACGCGCTGACCTAGTGTCGCCTCCAGCCCTGGTAAACTTAGTTTCTGAAAGTAATCATTCATTGTATCTGCCGTTATACTGCCGCCACTCTCTAGCCACCATATGCTGAGCGACCAGATTGCACCGACGATATGTTGAATTGCTATCTTAACTTCGATTGACTGTAGATTGCGTTGCTCAACTAATTGCTTTGAAGAGGCCAGATCTTGTCTGACTAACTCTGCCAGCATACGCAAAAAATAACGTTCTACTACAAAAAAATCTGCACGCGCAACGATCGAATCGTAGATCATTCTGTGGCTGATGATGTGTTCAAAAAAATGTAAAGAGAAGGCCAGCGTTGTTCCTGTGGCTTGTCTATGATGTTCACGCTTCACGGCAAGTAAGAGTGTGGACTTAAGTCTACCAATGCTTGCCTTTAATAAATCTTCCTTGCTACTAAAGTGCGCATAAAACGTAGTTCTTCCTATTTTTGCGCGCGTCAGCACGTCTTGGATAGTCATTTCCGCATATCCGATGTCCAGCATCACATGTGGGAAGGCATCGAGTAGTGCCTCTCTGCTGATAGAAGAAACCTCGTTTTCAGGGAGAATCGTCACGGTCAGCAGTTTCCAATTGGTGAGCGAACAAATGCCGTATTTTTGTTCTTCATGATTCCGTTCTGATACCTTATATTAAGTTTCGTAAGAATGCTTTATATCTGTGTAGCAGTCAACAGCCTCCAAGAAGGGTTCTATATGCAAGATTCAAAACAGCATCA
The DNA here is from genome assembly GCF_040544435.1 of Undibacterium sp. GrIS 1.2. Taxonomy (NCBI): domain Bacteria; kingdom Pseudomonadati; phylum Pseudomonadota; class Betaproteobacteria; order Burkholderiales; family Oxalobacteraceae; genus Undibacterium; species Undibacterium sp. GrIS 1.2. Next base: position 40,721 of record NZ_JBEONP010000010.1, on the reverse strand, counting down.
ATCGGAACAAATAGTTACCAGTTCAGATAAGCAACCCGCGATTGTCAGCTTGCGGGGAGTCAATAAATGTCACAAAAGGTCGGCCACCCAAGCGCAGGCATTAGTTGAAGTGAATTTAGACATCCAACGCGGAGAGTGCGTTGCTGTAGTCGGCAAATCCGGTAGCGGCAAGACGACCTTAATTAATTTGATTACGGGAATAGATAGTCCCACTTCAGGTGAAATATACGTTGATCAACAAGCGATTCAGAGGCTCGATCAGAACCAATTAGCGGTCTGGCGTGGTCGAAATGTTGGGGTCGTTTTCCAGTTTTTTCAGTTACTGCCTACTCTTAGTGTTCTGGAAAATGTGATGCTACCTATGGATTTTTGTAATCGCTATCCTCGCTCAGAAAGAGTTGGCATAGCTTTAGCCTTGCTAGATAAAGTCGGTATTGCGGGGCAAGCCAGCAAGTTACCCTTAGAACTATCGGGAGGACAGCAGCAGCGTGCTGCGATCGCTAGAGCGCTAGCGAATGATCCATCAATTTTAGTCGCCGACGAACCAACCGGTAACCTTGATTCGACTACCTCAGACAAAATTATGCAATTATTTAGCGATCTTGCGGCAGAAGGTAAGACCGTGATTGCCGTCACGCATGAGCGTGATGTGAGTCGATATTTTCGCCGTGTGATTAATTTGGTTGATGGTCGCATTAGCCATAATGTCGCAACGGAGCAGATATGAATACCCGCTGGCATAAACCATGGGGAGATCTGAAAGCTACGCCCGGACGGTTTGTAATGATGGTGCTGGCGATGGCGATAAGTGTGGCTGCATTGACTGCGATGTTATTTAGCTATGTCGTGCTGACCCGTGAGATGACTGAAAATTACGCAGCTGCGCATGCGGCATCTGCACAGATTGTCTTAGAAAATAATGATGCCGAGAGTCGAGCGGCAATAATACAAAGCGTAGTTCATAGCAATACTGAAATTGCGGACAGTGAGATTAGCGCAACACTTAATTTTCTCTTGCAGATTAATCCTGAGCAAGCAGTACCTGCTTTGCTATTTGTTGTGAATGATGTAGCAACAATGCGCCTAAACCGTGTTCGGTTAGACACAGGTCACTGGCCACAAACGGGTGAAATTGTTCTGGAACGAAAAGCCTTGGGCGTTGCCAAGACTGCGCTCGGACAAACTATCCACCTGGGTCGTAAAGAAGGGCCCTTGCATGCATTAAAAGTGAGCGGTCTAGTACACGACTCTGCTTTAGCACCTGCTACACAAGAAGGCGTGGTGTACGGCTACATTTCATTTCAGACTCTGCTGCTCATGCAGGAGCAGGTAAGTGGACACGTCATCAAGCTTGCGGTATCCGGTGACGCTATGAATGCCGTTCATATCGAGCAAGTCAGCGGCGAGCTTGTTCGGGGACTTGCCCGTGCCGGTATTGTGGCACATGAAATTCGTATTCCACCTCCCGGACAGCATCCCCATCAGCGACAAATGACGGGCGCTTTGCGTATGTTATTGATGTTTGGTATTTTGGCGTTAATTTTGGGTTCGGTTTTGGTCGCAACGATTATATGGGGTATGTTAGTACAACAGGTCCGGCAGATAGGCGTGATGAAGGCAATCGGTGCGACCTTTTGGCAGATATTAACTTTGTATGCTGGATTGATATTCGTGCTTGGTTTGTTGGCAGTCGTATTAGGTGTGCCTTTAGGTTACGGTGCTGGCTATTTTTTAATTAAGATGGCCGCGAATAATTTGAATCTGGAGATTACTCATTTTGGAATGCCTTGGTGGATAGTGCTTAGTGAGCTTTTATTCTGCCTGACTTTGCCGACACTGGCAGCGTTATTGCCTATCAAAATCGCGTTGAATAAAACAGTTCGCGATGCCATGGACGACAACGGCATATCATGCTCTGAGAGTAATATTAATTCTGACTTGCTACGGGTGTTGCAGAGACAATATTGGTTGCCGATGACTCTCAATTTAGCCATGCGTAATATGCTGAGAAAACGTACTCGTCTGGCGATGAGCGTGGTGTTGCTGATGATTGCGGGGGCGATGTTTATGGCAAGTCGCACTATGCTGACATCATGGGAAATGTTGGCTAAGCAAGCTGCACAAACACGTTTTTATGATTTGCAAGTGCGGGCAATATCTAGCGACGCTAAAGCAATCAGGATCGCGAGCGCTGTAAATGGGGTAAGTGTAGTAGAAACTTGGCCTTCTTTACCTGCGACGCGGGCGCGCCCTGATAGGATGAATATAGTACAAGCCTACCCTGACGGCGGGCATGGAGGGCTTCGTTTAAAAATGGTACCTGCGCAGACCAGATTACTACGTCCAAAATTAGCCGAGGGGGCTTGGCTGGCGCTGCCGGATACTGATGACGCTGTTCTTAATCAAGCCGCTTACCTTGCTTTTTTTGCAGACAAAAAAATAGGCGAACGCATTCTATTGCAGTTAGAAAATCGGACGCTTAACTTGCGACTGGTCGGGATTATGATAGAGCCAATGACGGCCGCTGCGGTGTACGTCAATCCGGTGATATTTGCGTCTGCAAGTGGTGACGTTGGTAAGCTGAATACTAGCAGCAATCTACGAATTGCTTTTAACGATCATCAACAACTCAAGATGAAAGCGGATCTGGTAGAGCGTGCTTTTGCGGCTGAGGACGTACGAGTAGAGTACATCGTTACTGAAGATCAGATGCGTCGGGCGACCGATGGACATTTGCAAATCATGGTCATGGTGCTATTAAGCATTGCAGTCGTGATGGCGGTAGTCGGCTTAGCTGGCTTGGCTACTACAATGAGTGCCAGCGTGGCTGAGCGCAGTAAAGAGTTCGCTGTACAACGCACCATCGGCGCTAGAGACCGTAGCATTATTGGTCTGGTGATGTCAGAGGCGGTATTGATCAGTCTGACCAGCTATATCTGTGCATTACCATTGGCCTTAGTATTTTCTGCTGCAATGGTGAAAGTAGTAGGTGATTTATCTGCCCAACCTTTGGAGGTCAGTTTCTCTGTTGCAGGTGCGCTCGAATGGTTATTAATACTTATTGTGGGCGCATTAGCTGCTAGCCTAATACCAGCGATTCATGCAGCGAGGCTGACGATAAGCGAGGTGCTGACCTATGGTTAACACTAGGGTTAAATTTCCGATTTAACATAGCCCAAGGTCTCGGAAATTTGCGCTGCTGTCGTAATCAAATCCTCCAGCCACTCTTCTTGCAAGCGGTCGGCTGGTGCGGAAATCGAGAGACCCGCAATCATCTTGCCGCTGTCATCGCGTATGCCTGCTGCCATGCAGCGTACGCCTAACTCTAGCTCTTCATTGTCGCGCGCATAACCATTGTCGCGTACGTCGCTAAGTTCTTTTTCTAGCTTGTGTAAATCAGTGATGGAGTTTTTGTTATGTCCTGCAAGGCCTGTGCGTGTCGCGTAAGCACGGATTGCTTTTGGCTCGTCCAGGGATAAAAATAATTTGCCAGTAGAGGTCAAATGCAGCGGTGCTCTGCCGCCGATTGCGCGTACCACCTGCATGCCGGAGCGCTCTGAAAAGGCGCGGTCGATATACACAATCTGATCGCCTTGGCGCACAGACAAGTTGACTGTCTGGTGCGTCTGGCGATGTAGTGTACGCATAAATTCCAGCGCTGCCTCACGCACGTTTAAACGACTTTTGACGATATTGCCAAGCTCTAAAAGTCGCATGCCCAGTCGATAAGAACCGGCTTCGGCTCGGTCTACAAAACGCGTTGTGACCAGATCATTCAAAATCCGGTGTGCGGTGGATGGGTGCAGACCAGTGACGATGGCAAGTTCTTTTAAGCTTACCGGGTCTTGATAGCGAGACAAGGCATCTAGTAGCGATACCAGACGTTCTATTACTTGAATGGCGGTTTTTTCTGAGCCGGGCGTATCGTTTTTCATATTATGGTTGGTGCATTGCAATAGCTCTTTATACCATAATGTGAAAAGCAAGTCAGCAAATTGGCAGTCTAAGTCGAGGTAAATTGACAACGATTTTTGATCCGCCTCGGTCTGATTACAGGCCAATAATTACCAATTACAGCCAACATCAGTAACAGTGCTCAACGCAATTGGAATCACCGCAAGCAGACCAGCTCCTGCAAAGGCATTACGACAATCTTTCCGCACCGCTTTTTTTACTTTTTCACCGAACTGTTTTTCTACGCTTTGATCACGCGCAAAACCTAGCTGCATTTTTTCGATTTCACTGCGCTTGCCACGGCGATAATCTTCTCTGGCAGTTTGTCTGATATTGTCTAAATCTAGATGTGTGTCATGCGTATCATTCGTTGACGTAGTTATTTTGTCCGCCGAAGTAAGCTCTGCTAGTGGTGTGATGGCTGCCGTAGTCTGTGGCTTGCGCATATCTTCTGTCGCCAGCTTTGGACGATTGCTGGTATCTGCCGGTTTAGTGTTAGTGACTTTGCTCGCTATGACTGGCGACGTTGTTTTAGCTGGTGTCTTAGGTTTTATCTGAACGAAATTCAGATCGATATAAGTGACTGCGGCTTGCTGTACATTTCTTTGCAACGGCGCTCGCACCAATTCAAATCGTATCAGCAGTATCAGGGCTGCATGCGCTGCCAGGATGAGGGCGATGGTGGTCAGGTGCTGAGGAATTTTATGTGCAATCGCCATGTTTTGGTTTTGGTATGGTGAAGAATGCTTAGAGCATATTTTGAGCTTTGCCGCTATTTGAGCATGTCCTCTTAGATTGGTTCTCACAAGACTAAAAGAATTTTCATTTTATCAAGTAATCACGTCAAACTTTTACACTAAGTACGAAATACATTGTCGCAATGTACTGTTAAAATCGGCGCGACTATTGTTTTCTGTTTGTAAGTCATTAGCTTTCATCCATTACTCCCCATTGCCATTTCAGGAATTATTCATGAGCGATCAAGAACAAGCCGTTAGCGAATTTAAAAGTAAGAGCGGTCTTAAACGTATTTTCTCCGCATTTTTTTATTCGATTGATGGATTTAAATCGGCCTGGAAAAATGAGCATGCATTCCGACAGGAACTGGTCTTGGTCGTCATTGGCATCGTCGTTGCGCTGGCGTTGCCGGTGTCGTCGTTTGAGAAGCTGATGATGATTGCCAGCTTGCTGTTGATCTTGGTGGTGGAGCTGATTAATTCAGCCATCGAGGCAGTGGTGGACAGGGTATCGCTAGAGCGTCATACCTTGTCTAAAAACGCGAAAGACTTTGGTAGCGCTGCTGTGCTACTGACTTTTTTAATCTCGGTGGGCACTTGGGGCGTAGTTTTATTTAACCGCTTTTACTACTGATTACTACTAGACCGGTACGCTGATATTTAGCAGATATTTAGACTCAATAATTGTGTGTGGTGGCACAAATATCATATACTCCCCTCAATTTTATTGAAATGGTTCCTATCGTCCAAATATTATATGGGAAATGAAAATATACTATATAGGAGTATATAGTATATTTATGAGGGAAATAAGTAGTCTTTTTCTATTTACTTATCTATTAACTCGCCAATTAGCCAAATTTTCAGAACCTGAGTTCAACACGCCGGGTTGCTTCAGGCAGATTCAGAATCACCTATCTTTAACCAGCTTGCCTACTTATCGCGACTGCCTACCATGACCCATATTCCTCACATAACTTCAACTCACGATCTTGCTTTATCTGACGCATTGACTGCTTGCATCAACAATAAAACCAAGCCTTTGGGCAGTCTTGGTATGTTGGAGCGGCTCGCCAGGCAAATCGGATTGATTCAGCAAACCACTCAACCTGTGCTGACTCAAGCGGCGATTATTGTATTTGCGGGTGATCATGGTGTGGTGGCGGAAGGTATCTCCGCGTTTCCGCAAGATGTCACCTGGCAGATGGTAGAAAACTTTTTGGCAGAGGGCGCTGCGATCAATGTGTTTGCCCGACAAAACGCGATTGCGCTGCATATTGTGGATGCCGGTGTCAAGCATGACTTCGGTGTGCGTACGGGTTTGCTGGATCATAAAATCGCTGGCAGCACGCGTAATTTTGCCAAAGAAGCCGCGATGTCGGCAGAACAGTGTTTGGCGGCGCTGAAGAACGGCCAAGAGATCGTCGCTGCTTTGCCTGGTAACGTGCTTGGTTTTGGCGAAATGGGTATAGGCAACACCACGTCCGCCGCTGCTTTAATGCATCAACTGACCGGCATCCCTGTTGCTGATTGTGTCGGTGCTGGTACTGGGTTGGATGCAGCAGGTATCCGCCGCAAGCAACAAGTGATTGAAGATGCGGTTAAATTGCACGGCAACCAGAGTGATCCTCTGGCAGTATTGGCCTGCTTTGGTGGATTCGAAATTGCAATGATGGTCGGTGCCATGCTGGCTGCGGCAGAGCGTCGCATGGTCTTACTGATTGATGGTTTTATTGTGACCAGCGCATTATTGGTCGCGGCCAGATTGCAGCCAGCTATTCTCGATTATTGCGTCTTCGCCCATTGCTCGGACGAGAGCGGACACGCCAAGATGCTGGCCGCATTAGAGGCGCGTCCTTTGCTACAATTGGATTTGCGTTTAGGTGAGGGTACGGGTGCCGCCTTGGTGTATCCGTTAGTGCAAGCGGCAGTCAATTTTATGAATCAGATGGCGACGTTTGAATCAGCCCAAGTCAGCGAAAAATCCTGATATTAGCCGCGCTACTGTAAAACAATGATGCATCAAATCCGCCTCTTTTTTATTGCCTTGCAATTTTTTACGCGTATCCCGATTCCGTCTTGGGTCGGGTTTGAGGCGGCGTGGTTGAATCAGGCATCGCGTTATTTTCCGGCTGTTGGGTGGGTGGTGGGCTTGGTCACTGCGACGGTGTTTGGTTTGGCATCCCTGGTATTGCCGCAGTTGGTGGCGGTTGTTTTGTCGACCGTGGCGGGCATTATGTTGACAGGTGCTTTTCACGAAGATGGCTTTGCCGATATTTGCGATGGTTTTGGCGGAGGCATGACGCCAGAACGCGTGTTAGAAATCATGAAGGATTCTCGGGTCGGCGCGTATGGCGCGATCGGTATTGGCATGATGCTGCTGACCAAAGTGAGCGTGCTTGCCAGCATGCCTGCGTCGTATGTGATCCCTGCATTATTAGTCGCCCATCCTCTATCACGGTTGGCATCTTGCAGTCTGATTTTTTTGATGGACTATGCGCGGTTGGAAGGGAAAGCAAAACCCTTAGCGCAGCATATGTCGGGGTTGGAATTAGTAGTCGCTTGCGCCACCGTTTTTTTACCGGCACTGGCTTTATTTTATGCGCAGTTGCTACCGTTAAAAAATCTTCTGCTAGGCGCCATTTTGTTATGTCTGGCAAGTTGGTGGCTGGCACGTCTGTTCAAGCGCAGGATTGCGGGTTACACCGGTGATTGTCTGGGCGCGGTGCAGCAATTGTCCGAAGTCGCGTTTTATCTCGGTCTATGCAGCTTTATCTAATCCGTCATCCCAAGCCTGAGATCGCATCCGGTATTTGTTACGGGTGTTCTGACATCCTTAGTTCAGAGGTTGAATGTCAATTGGTATTGCCTGCATTAAGAGCCGCATTACCTGCGGATATTCCAGTCTATTCCAGCCCTTTACAACGATGCGCGCTGCTGGCAAATCATATGCATCCTGCGCCTGTTTTCGACCCACGTTTGATGGAGATGGATTTTGGTGATTGGGAATTAAAGAGCTGGGATCAAATTCCGCGTGCAGAGATTGATGCCTGGGCTGCTGATGTCAGTAATTACCGACCCGGTGGTGCAGAGAACGTGATAGAGATGGCAACGCGCGTGATACATTTTCTGCAAGATGTAAAAAACATAATGATGAATGCAGGACAACAGCATCTTGCAGTAGTATGTCACGCAGGTACGATGCGTTTAATGTTGGCATATCAGCTTGCAATCGATCCTATTGCTTTAGCAAAACGGGTAGAGAGCTATCCACAAACGATAGGTTTTGGCGAATGCAAACAATTGCAACTAGGCGAATGTGAGGTTTAACTCCAATGTTAAAATTGATTAAATCATACTAATTGAATTGTTAATGCTGAAACATGCCGGCTCAGCAAGGAATGTATTAATGATAGAACTACGTAAAAGTCCCAGGGTGAATGTCACTTGGCGAGCGGTAATCAAGCTGGCGAGTGGGCAATTAATGCATGCAAAAATCGTGAATCTTTCAACGGGTGGCGTATTGCTACAATGCCCACAAAAATTGGAAGTCAATGCCGAATATCAAATCATGATGGAAGTACCGGGCATCGATGTAATCAAAAAAGAGCAATTCAAAGTTCCTTGCAAGGCGCTCATACAACACATTATTTTGACCGGTGATTTTTATCGCGTTGGAGTTAAATTTAATGAATTATCTGATCTTCACCAGCGATTGATTGATGCCTGGATATCTAAATCGACGGCAATTCACCACCCCGTCTAAATCGCAGAGTCTCAATCAATAAACGTAATTTCTTGTCCTAGTTAGGACAACTTACTTTATCAAACCCCGCCTTTAGCTTGCTGCAAAACCGCTATCGCCTTAGAATGGCGAAGTTTTGGTGCTCGCAGACATGTCCATGTCTGCGGTTAAACGGGAAACACAATGCAAAGTTTGATTTTTGCAAGCGTGTGCTGCCCCCGCAACGGTGAACAAGCGCTGTATCGAGATTGACTCAATCATGTCAATCATTAGATCGATGATCTGATCAATACAGCCAGCCTCTCGCAAATACCACTATGTCTTGTACAGATATGGGAAGGTCGAAAGGTGATGCTTGTCAGCCCGGATACCGGCCAGAATAAGTGAAGTGTCATCCGTAATTATGCTCATTGATGAGCGTTGGTGAATGCCGATGATGCTTTGTATTCATGCAGCCTGCGGGGACGTTGGCTGCTTGCCCCTTTTTCAATTGTGATCATGACCTCTGCATTCAAACCGCTCGCCATCAGCTTTGCTGTGGCCGCTGCTTTTTCCTCTTCTTCTGTTTTTGCTCAATCGGCTGTTCAGCCCAATGCGAGTCAACAGAATTCCGATAATGCTAACAACGCCGCGAATGTTGTTATCACTGCTGGCCGTCAGGCGCAGGCAGCTAAAGACGTATTGGCTGATAACGTAGTAATTACTGCTGCTGATATCGCCAAATCAGGCGCGGCCTCTGTCGCTGAATTACTGCAACAACAACGTGGTGTAGAAATCACGACAAACGGCGGTGCTGGTACTAATGCTTCTGTGTATATCCGTGGTGCAGGCAATGCTCAAAACGTCGTGTTAGTGGATGGCATACGAATCGGTTCTTCCACTACTGGCGGCGCTACCTGGGCGACAATTCCTTTGGCGCAAATTGAGCGTATCGAAATTGTCTACGGCCCTTTAAGCAGTCTGTACGGCGCTGATGCAATGGGTGGCGTAATACAGATTTTCACTAAAAAAGGTGGTTCTGTTATTACCCCGACAGTGTCAGCAGGATTGGGTAGCTACGGTTTGAAGAAATTGGCCGCCGGTGTTTCTGGTGCGACCGACAATCATTTCAGTTTTGCCCTGAACGCAGCTCATGATGAGGCTGATGGTTTCTCCGCAACCAAGCCAGGCGCAGGTCCGCACTCCTACAACGCAGACAAAGATGGCTACACCTTAGACAGCGTCAGTGGTCGTCTGGGCTATGAGCTTATGAAGGGACACGAGTTGGGTCTGACTTTCTTGCAAAGTCGTTTGAGTGCCCAGTTTGATGCAGGTCCTGGCTACGATGATCGCAGCATCCAAAAGTTGGAAACCTTAGCCGTGTTTAGCAAAAACCGCATCGCGCCTAACTGGCTCAGCACTGTGCAACTGGCACAGACAGCAGATAAAAGTTTTACAGATGCCTCCTATGGTCAAAGCCAGATTGACACGACCCAGACCAGCTTTAACTGGCAAAATGACATCATGCTTGGCAAGGATGTTTTGCAATTAGTTTATGAGCACCGCGAAGAGAAAGTGAACGGTACTACAGTAGAAGTCGAGGGCAAACGTACGACCAATTCGGTAGCTGGCTCTTATGTGTTTAAGCAAGATGCTCATCTGGCCAGCGCCAGCGTGCGTTACGATGACAGTTCACAGTACGGTTCTAAAGCGACTGGCAGTATTGCTTACGGCTATCGCTTAACCAATGCATTGCGTGTGAATGCAAGTTACGGCACTAGCTTCCGTGCACCGACGTTTAATGAACTGTATTACCCAAGTTATGGCATCGCAACTAACAAACCAGAACAGGCAAAAAATGCCGAGATCGGGATGTTCTACGAAGATGATATGACGCAGTTCAGCGCCGTGTATTACTCCAATAAAGTGACAGATTTACTGGTGTATGCCAATGTTTGTCCGGTCCAACAATCGACACATCAGTATGGTTGCGCCTATAACGTCAACAAGGCAACTTTGTCTGGTTTAACTCTAGGCGGCTCTACTCATCTGGGTGATCTGACATTGCGCGGATCATTGGATTTGCAAGATCCAAAAGATGACACAACTGGTTTGCGTCTGGCGCGTCGTGCTAAGCAACACGGTAGTCTGGCAGCTGAATACGCATTGGGTAAAACCAAATTGGGCGTAGAAACGCTATTCTCTGGCCAGCGTTTTGACGATGTAGCGAACAAAAAAGTGTTAGCCGGTTATAGCTTGCTAAACCTGTACGCCACTTATGACGTCGCTAACAACTGGTCTGTGATTGGCCGCTGGAACAACGCGCTGAACAAAGATTATGAACTCGCTAAAAATTATGCAACAGCTGGTTCTAATGTATTCGTTGGCGTGAATTACGGTTTTAAGTAAATCTACATTCAGCTTAAATTAAGTTAAATTTAAGCGTGGAATAAATTAATTTTCCCTTGCCCATTTTTTGCTAGCAGGAGATGGGCAAGGAGTTTAAATATGATGTGCAGCTTGATGTACAGCTCGATATGCAACTTATGCCAATACGGCAAATTGTGACAGATTTTTCCTGTCGATTTCTTCCATAAGGCGGACCGTGACTCTTGCTACTTCTTCCGGCTCCGGCATTGCTTCTTCAGCGATTACCAACAAACAACCTAATTCCTGGCGCGCCTCACGCATCATTGGTATTTTAATTTTTTTGTCGCTCACCAGCATCGCTATTGCTTGTGTGACTGGCTCAGTCTCACTGTCTTTTTCAGAATTATTCCATGGCTTGCTAGAACTATTGAACGGCAAGCCATCAACCCTTGCAGCGACTTTATTAGAGCTACGTTTAAGCCGTGCGATGCTCGGGTTTGTTACCGGCGCGACCTTAGCTTTGGCTGGTGTATTGATGCAAGCCTTGCTGCGCAACCCATTAGCCGATCCTTACGTACTGGGTATTTCTGGTGGCGCATCGGTTGGCGCACTGACCGTTATGTTGTTGATCGGTATGAGCTGGCTAGTCGATTTGGCCGCGTTTGGTGGTGCGATTGCTGTCGCGGCTTTGCTGTTTCTTTTAGCGTATCGCGATCTGCGCGGCAGTGGTAGTTCTGACGGTAGTGCGCCCTTATTATTGTTGACGGGGGTGATCGTTCAGGCTGGTTGTGGTGCCGTGATTACTTTGATGTTGTCCATCGCGCCAGATAGTCGTTTGCGCGGTATGGTGTTTTGGATGATCGGTGATTTATCCAATGCCGACGCACGGATCTTCCCTTGGGTGATCTGGATTGTCGTGTTGTTATTTGCCTTACGTATGGCACGGGCAATTAATGTCGCCGCCATGCATGCAGATAACGCCATGACCTTGGGCATCAATATAGGGAAATTACGTCAGGCCTTATTTTTCTGTGCGGCTTTGTTGACCGCCAGCGCAGTCAGCAGCGCCGGTAGTATTGGATTCGTCGGATTGATTATTCCGCATGCCTGCCGCTTTGCGTGGGGCGCAGATCATCGCTTATTGATTCCTGCTGCGAGTCTGGCGGGCGGTAGTTTTTTAGTCTTGGCTGATACCTTGGCACGTACAGTGGTCGCACCCCAGCAATTGCCAGTTGGCGTGATCACGGCCATTATTGGCGTGCCGCTATTTTTGCTGCAACTGCATCAGTTAAGAAAGCAGGTGCGCTGATGAATGCAGCTCTCCAAACAGTACAAACATTATTAAGTACAACCGGTTTGCATCTATCCGTCGGCAAGCGCGTGCTGGTGACGGAGTTGGAATGGCAAGTCAATACTGGTGAGTGCTGGTGCATCATCGGACGTAACGGCGCCGGCAAAAGTACCTTGCTGCGTACCTTAGCAGGCATGCGTGCCATCGAGCAGGGTAATGTCGCAATTAAAAATAAAAAAATCCAGCAATGGTCCCTCACAGACTTAGCAAAAGAACGTTCCTTTCTGCCACAGGGCAGGGTAGATGCCTTTGGTTATAGCGCTATCGAAACCGTATTGAGCGCCCGCCATCCTTATCATGACGCGCATTATTGGGAGTCAACTAGCGATTTGGAATTGGCGCATCAAGCCTTACAGGCACTCGATGTTGCCGACATGGCAGAGCGCGATGTACGCAGCTTGTCCGGTGGTGAGCGGCAACGCGTGGCGATCGCTGCTTTACTGGCGCAAGATGCCAATTTAATGTTGTTAGATGAACCCGCCAACGCGCTGGATTTGGCGCATCAGGTCAGCGTGATGCAATTGTTTTCCCGCTTATGTCATGAGCAAAATAAGGCGGTCGTGATGGTCAGCCATGATCTTAATCTGGCACATCGGGTCGCCACTCACGCCTTATTGTTGATGGGTGACGGACGCTGGCTGGCTGGTGCCGTCGATGATGTTATGACCGCCGACAAACTCAGTCTTTGTCTCGGTCATCCGCTGGAATTAGTACAGCATGGTGAGCAGACTATTTTTTTACCCGGACACTAAATCATGAATCAAGAAAATAACACGCCGGAAGACAATATCAACACCCGTCATCTGCGCCGCATGCAGCGTAAAAAAGAGTTGATGGATCAAAAGATCGACGCCGCACAGCGTAAGACTGGCGTTGTAGTGATTAATGCCGGGAATGGCAAGGGCAAAAGTTCTAGCGGTTTTGGCATGGTGATGCGGGCGATGGGGCATGGTATGCAAGTCGGCGTGGTGCAATTTATTAAAGGCGCGATGTCGACTGGCGAAGAGATTTTCTTACGCCGTTTTCCAGAGGAAGTCAGCTTCCATGCCATGGGCGAAGGTTATACCTGGGAGACCCAAAACCGCGAGCGTGATATTGAAAAAGCCCAGCTTGCCTGGAAAAAAGCCCAAGAGTTTTTGCGTGATCCCGCAATTGGTATGGTCTTGTTAGATGAGTTGAATATTGCGCTCAAATACCATTATCTCGACGTGCAACAAGTGATTGCCGACCTCGATGCTCGTCCAGAAATGCAGCACGTGATCATCACCGGGCGCGGTGCTTTGCCGGAACTGATTGAGGTAGCCGATACCGTAACCGAGATGCAAGTCGTCAAGCATGCATTTAAAGATGGTATCGTCGCGCAAGCCGGGATTGAGTGGTAAAAATCATATACTCCCCATCTATTTTTATATAAATGGACAGATGTCCAGTAATTACTTGGACAATAAAATATACTGGATATGAGTATATTTATCTACGTTAATTCTGATCTACATAAATTCCATGACTAAACACACCACTTCCGCTCGCGTTGTCCTCATCTCCGCTATCGCTTCTGGTCAAGGCAAAACCACGGTAACAGCGGCATTGGCACGTAAGTTGGTGAAACTGGGGCAGCGGGTGAGAGTGTTTAAAACCGGTCCAGATTTTATCGATCCCATGATGCTGCAACGTGCCAGCGGTGCGCCAGTGTTATCGCTGGATTTATGGATGGTCGGCTTGGATGCGTCGCAAGCCATGCTGGCACAAGCATCGGCTGAGGTAGATGTGATTTTGATTGAAGGCGTGATGGGTTTATATGATGGCAATCCCTCTTCAGCCGATTTGGCACGCGCATTTGGTGTGCCGGTACTGGCGGTGGTGGATGCTTCTGCGATGGCGCAAACCGTCGGTGCTGTGGTGATGGGGTTGCGTGATTTTGGTCCGGTACCGATGGCCGGCGTGATTGCTAATCGGGTAGCATCAGTAGGGCATGCCCGGATGGTGGCTGACGCGATGCAAAAAATTCCGGTACCTGCGATGTCGATGCTGGCGAGCTTGCCACGCCAAGAACAAGCTTTGCCCGAGCGTCATTTAGGGTTGCTCTTACCTGATGAAGTCGCACAAATCGAACAAATTTTAAATGCGCAAGCCGATCAGCTGGTATTGGATTTGGATGCATGGAATGCTTTGCCACTGACGCAATTTGAGCAAATAATCTCGCCTGAAAAAACACCGGCGCTTTTGCAAGGTAAGATCATTGCGATCGCCCGCGATGCTGCTTTTGCGTTTATCTATCCCGCCAATCTAGCATGTCTGCAAGCCCTGGGCGCACAGATAATATTCTTCTTACCGCTGGCAAATCAATCCGTGCCGCCAGATGTAGATGCGGTATATCTGCCCGGCGGCTATCCTGAACTGCATGCAGAAACCTTGAGTCAGGCTGAGCAATGGCAAACGTCGATACGCGCCGCGCATGCCCAAGGAATGCCAATTCTGGCGGAATGCGGTGGCATGATGGCATTGACCGATAAGCTTATTTATCAGGCGAGTGAAGTAATGAACGATCAGCCAAATAGTCCGCAAAATACCGCACAAAAAAACACTTGGAACATGGCAGGCATCATCCGCGGTCAGGTTGTTATGCAAAAACGCTTGGCGGCCTTGGGCGCGCAAGCATGGGTGAGTAAGTATGGTGAATTACGCGGGCATACTTTTCATTATTCGCGCTTTGAGACCAGTTTGGCGCCAGCACATCACACGATAAAGCATGCTAATCAAGAGGCAGGTGAGGCAATTTATCGTGACGGTAATTTGTATGCTTCTTATTTTCACGCTTACTTCCCATCAAATCCAGTCGCCATTGCCCATCTGTTTTTAGGAGAGCCGATATGACGCGCACTCTGGTTTTTGGCGGGGCCCGTTCGGGTAAAAGTGCTTATGCCGAACGCCTGGCAAGTGCTTCTGGCAAACCAGTAATTTACCTCGCCACTGCACAAGCGGGCGATGCCGAAATGCAGAGCAGGATTGCACACCATCAGGTACAGCGCCCGGCTGAATGGGTGACGGTGGAACAAGCTTTATTACTTGCAGATGCGATCACCCGGCACAGCACAGCAGACAATCTCATTCTGGTAGATTGCCTGACCCTGTGGTTATCGAATTTATTATTTGCCGAGCAGATCGACTATCCTGATGTCGGAAAAATTACGCCGCCGGATATTTTTACCGAGCAACGTAGCTTGTTTTTAAAAGCCTTGGAGACTTGCGCCGGAGATGTGATTATGGTCACTAACGAAGTCGGTATGGGCATCATTCCCCAAGGTGCAATTTCGCGCTGGTTTGTTGATGAGGCAGGGCGCTTGAATCAAGCCGTAGCCGCGCAGTGCGAACAAGTGACCTGGGTCGCCGCAGGTTTGCCGTTGCATTTAAAATCAAGAAATTAAACTCGGTTTCTTTAACTCCATATCACTAATGTTACCAATATCAATAACAACGCCAATAACGCCAATAACGCCAATAACGCCAATAACGCCAATAACGCCAATAACGCCAATAACGCCAATAACGCCAATATCATGTTAATGCTGACTTCCAGTCTGGTTTTACTTTGCGTTGCGCTAGGCCTGGCGTTGGACACCTGGTTGGGAGAGGCACGGCGCTGGCATCCGCTGGTAGGTTTTGGCAACCTGGCAAACCTATTTGAATCTTATTTGAATCGTCCCGAGGCCAATCGACTGGTCGGTGCTTTGGCTTGGTGCTTGGTGGTCTTGCCGATTGTTGGTCTGACACAGGCGCTGCTAATCTGGTGTACGCACTTCAACCTTTGGCTGGCTGTGGCAGCGCATGCCGTCTTGCTGTATTTATGCATAGGCTTACAAAGCTTGCGCGACCACGCTGAGCCGATTTTCCGTGCGCTGATCAAAGGTGATTTAGCCGAGGCCCGACTCCGCACGTCTTACATCGTCAGCCGCGATACAGCGCAGGCGACCGAGCAGGATTGTTCTAAAGCGGCGGTAGAGTCCGTATTAGAAAATGGTTGTGACGCCGTGTTCGGCACGTTGTTCTGGTTTGTACTTCTGGGTGGTGCTGGCGCAGTGTTGTATCGTCTGGCAAATACGCTGGATGCTATGTGGGGTTATCGCACGCCGCGCTTTTTACGCTTTGGCTGTGTCGCCGCTCGCATTGATGATGGTCTCAACTGGATACCTGCAAGACTCACTGCGATCTCTTACGCTGTTTTGGGCAATACGCAACTCGCATGGCAATGCTGGCAGAAACAGGCACCTCAATGGCCTAGCCCCAATGCAGGGCCAGTAATGGCAGCCGGAGCCGGTGCGCTGGAGGTCACGTTAGGTGGTCTGGCTAGTTACGACGGCGTGCCAGAACAACGACCAACTTTAGGTGCGGGTAAACCGCCGATGGCGCGGGATATTCCAAGAGCATGGCTGTTGGTGCGCAATGCCAGCTTATTATGGCTGGGTTGTTTGACCATCGCCGCGACTCTGCTGAATAGATAACAAGGCACATTTCGATATGCTAGAACATGGCGGCAATCTACGTGATGCGATTACTCATTTTGGTCGGCCGCTAGCGGAGTGGCTAGATTTATCGACTGGCCTGAATCCGCATTTTTATCCGGTATCGCGAACATTATTGACTGCGAATGCCTGGCACCGTTTACCTGAAAAATCTTTGGCATTAAGCCAGGCTGCCCAAGCATTTTATGGCGCGCCAGCGATGTTTGCCGTAGCGGGAACGCAAGCCGCAATTCAGGCTTTGCCCTATCTTCGGCCAGCATCCAAAGTCGTAATATCGGCCCCGTCGTATGCCGAGCATGCACATCAATGGCGGCAAGCGCATAGCCGGAACGGATATGACGAATATCTACGACATGAGGTTCGTGAGCTAGCTTACGACCAATTAGCAACAGCAATTGCCGATGCGGATGTAGTCGTAGTCTGCAATCCTAACAATCCGACTGGCGCAACTATTACGCCAGATATTCTGTTGGACTGGGCAGCACAACTGGCACGCCGGGGTGGTTGGCTAATCGTGGACGAAGCCTTTGCTGATACGACACCAGCCATCAGCGTTGCTGCCTTTACAGATCGTCCGGGTCTGATCGTACTGCGCTCCATTGGTAAATTTTTTGGTCTGGCAGGATTACGACTCGGCTTTGTCGCCGCACAAATAGATTTGCTCCAAGCTTTAGAAAATCATTTAGGTCCTTGGACCATTAGCGGTCCCGCACAAGCGATTGCCTGCGCCGCATTCAATGATCGCCACTGGCACAGCGCAACCCGTATCCTCTTAGCAGAGCAGGGTGAACGTTTGCGACAACTGCTGCAGTCACATCACATCAATAGTAGCGGCACGGATCTGTTTCAATGGTGTAGTGAGAAAAGTTTAGCCTGTGATGCTGAATTATTTTGGCAGCGCATGGCAGAGCAAGGTGTCTGGCTTAGACTATTCCGCACAGCTGCGCGCGGTGTACGTTTTGGATTGCCACCTGATGAGGCCGGCTGGCAGAGGTTAGAGCAGGCATTGAAAAAGACATTGGCACAGACGGGGGCTCGTCAGACATAAAGTAGTTATCAATACACGAAAAAAAACCTCGCAAAATATTGCGAGGTTTTCGAATTTTGTTCTAAGCACCTGGCGTACCGAGTCGAGACAATTATTTGCCAGTGTCTTTCATGTTCGCAAATTGATCAAACTCGACATTGAATAATTCGCCACCAACTTTTTCAACTTTGCGCACATAGACGGTTTGTATGATATCGCGCGTTGCCGGGTCAATCATGATGGGGCCACGTGGGCTATTGATTTTCATTCCCTTTAGGATTGCCATCGCTTTATCGCCATCGATCTTGCCATTTAATTTCTTTGCTACTTCATAAATGGCGGCCATACCGTCATACGCTGCAACTGCCATAAAGTTGGCGCGACCCGCACCCGGATTGGCTTCAGCAAAATGTTTTAAAAACGCTTTATTCTCAGGCGAATTGTGCGCAGCAGAATAATGGAAAGTTGTAATTACACCTAAGGTTGCATCGCCCATCGCAGGCAGTACATGGTCATCTGTTAAATCGCCAGTGGCGATAACTTTGATCCCAGCCTCTGCCAGACCACGTTCACGATAGCCTTTCATAAATGCCACACCTTGCTCACCAGCCGGGACAAAAATAAATACCGCTTCTGGCTTTGCGTCTTTAATTCTTTGGATATAGGGTGCAAATTCTGGATTGCGCAATGGCACCCGGATTGACTCTACGATAGTGCCGCCACCGCCGATAAAATTAGTTTTAAATGCAGTTTCTGCATCAATGCCGGGACCATAATCTGCCACCAGAGTCACGACTTTTTTAATATTATTTTTTACTGCCCAAGTTGCCATCGGCCCAGATACTTGCGGCAAAGTCATAGAAAAGCGCGCAATATAGTTTGACTTGGTAGTGATGATTGATGTTGCTGCATTCATAATAATCATCGGCTTTTTAGCTTGTTCTGCAATCGGTGCAACAGCCAATGCTTCGGGTGTTAAACCAAAGCCAGCTAAAAAATCTACCTTATCTCTGACAACCAATTCCTGCGCCAAACGTTTAGCTATATCAGGGGCAGGGCCAGTTGTATCTTTGATGATGATTTCAATTTTTTTGCCGGCAACTTTGTCGCCGTATTGATGCATATAGGCTTTGATGCCACCTTCGATCTGTTTGCCGTAATCAGCAAAAGGACCAGAAAATGCTGCGACTACACCGACTTTGATCGTTTCTTGCGCCTGAGCAGACAGACTGCTGGCTGCCAGACACAGCGTACCGAGTAGAGGGATAAGATATTTTTTGAATTGCATGAAGGTCTCCTATGTTGTTGATGCTTTTGCATCCTGATTTTTATGAATTGATATGGTACTGCGATTAGTCATTTAGTGTGTGAAGTGTACGATAGCGTACTGACCCAATTTGGCATGCGATGGCAAGCTAACTCTACAATATAAATAATTCGTTTTAAAAGGATAAAAAATGAAAATGCGTTATCCACTTATTGCACTATCCATCCTGATGGGGTCTGTCAGTTCCGCATATGCGCAAGTTGACATTGATGTTCAATTGCCTGGCATTAGTATAGATATTGATATGTCGTCCTACCCTGACTTGGTTCAGGTACCTGACTATCCGGTTTATTATAATCCCAGCGCTAACGCGAATTACTTCTTTTATGATGGCTTGTACTGGGTCTACCAACGCGATAATTGGTACGCCAGTAGTTGGTATAACGGCCCGTGGGAATTAACGCAGCCTGAATACGTGCCGCTTTATGTTTTGCGTGTCCCTGTGCGTTACTATCGCAGCCCGCCGGTCTACTTCCGTGGCTGGGTATACGATGCGCCGCCGCGTTGGGGCGATCATTGGGGCAACGATTGGGAATGGCGTCACCGCGGTTGGGATCACTGGGATCGTCGGGCAATTCCGCAGCCTGCGCCGCTACCGATTTATCAACGTCAATATTCTGGTAACCGCTATCCTAGAGCGGTAGAGCAACAGCATACAATTCTGGTACAAAACTATCGCTATCAACCGCGTGAAGCAATTACTCAGCAACGTTTTCAGCCACCACGCAATATGGGAAATCAAATGCCCGGTCAGGCACCCAACCAACGTGTTGAGCAGAACGCTAATCCCCGTATTGAACAAAACCAAAGGATGGCACCACCGCAACTACAGCAGCAAGCACCACAGCAACGTGTGGAACAAAACCAAAGGGTGGAACAAAACCAGCGTTTTGAGCAGCAACAACGCGCAGAGCAACAACAACGTACGGAGCAAAATCAGCGCCTTGAACAACAGCAACGAGCCGACCAACAGCGTGCAGAGCAACAACGTAATGAACAGCAACGTAATGAACAGCAACGAGCGGAACAACAGCAACGTGCAGAGCAGCAACGCATGGAGCAACAACCGCGTAACCAGCAGCAATTACGTTCGCCACAACAGCTGCAAACACAACCTCAGGCGATCAGGCCAGTGCAGCCAACGCAAGCAGCGCAACCACCAGCACCTGTGCAGGTACAACGCCCTCCCGAGCAGCGTGAAAACAGGAGCGAAGCGCCAAGAGAAAACAAATCTGAAAAAAGACCGGAAAATGAGCGAGGTCGGGATAATCGAAATGGTGAGCCGGATCGCCGTTGAATAACTACGGATTGAATCAGACCGTAATTTGAAAAAAGCCCCAGTTTATGCAGGGGCTTTTTTTTGCTTATTTTTTCAATTGGCGGATCAAAAAACTTGCTGCCAACGTCGGCTATTCAACTATTGACCACGTCAGTGTTTTTCAGGTCAGCTAGCGATAGCGTATGAAATACTCTTACTGGCTTATTTAATATACTCATCATTAGTATATTTAAGTTGTCCATAGAATCATTGGCTTAGAAGGTAATTTCTATAAAAATTATGGGGAGTATAGGTAATTTTTTGTCAAATCTGGATTGAATCCGTATTCAATCCAGATTCAATGCCGTTGCTAAAACTCTTCCCAGCCCTCAGTAGATTCAGTCTGCATAGATTTCTTTATTGGAGCTGGTTTTGCCGATGATTTAACGGCTAGCTTTTTCATAGTAGCTGGTTTTGCGCTTGATACTCTTTCCGGCGTTTTGCTGATTGCAGAGGTGGTATTGGTGGCTCTGGTCGATTTTGGCGCGCTGATGTTTGGCGTCACAGAAGCTGAGGCGCTACTGAGTTTAAATACGCTGACCGCATTGGTCAGGGCTGCGGCTTCTTCTTTCATGCTCTCGGCGGCGGCGGCGGCTTGCTCGACCAGTGCTGCATTTTGCTGTGTCATTTCATCCATCTGTGTGATGGCCTGGTTGACTTGTTCAATGCCAGAACTTTGCTCTTGGCTGGCCGCAGTGATCTCGGCCATGATGTCGGCGACATGGCGCACAGACTCGACGATTTCGCCCATAGTCTGGCCAGCCTGATCGACTAGTTTGCTACCATGATCAACTTTTTCTACTGAGTCACTGATCAGTTCTTTAATCTCTTTTGCAGCACCTGCGCTGCGCTGAGCAAGGTTGCGGACTTCTGATGCGACCACCGCAAAGCCGCGTCCTTGTTCACCAGCACGGGCAGCTTCTACGGCGGCGTTTAAAGCAAGGATATTGGTCTGGAATGCAATGCTGTCAATCACGCCAATAATGTCCACAATCTTGCGCGAGCTTTCTTTAATCGATCCCATGGTTTCAACCACTTGTCCCACCACTTCGCCGCCTTTGATCGCAACGCCACTGGCAGAAATGACTAATTGATTTGCCTGTCTGGCGTTGTCGGCATTCTGTTTGACGGTGGAGGTGAGCTCTTCCATTGAGGACGCGGTTTCCTCCAGTGATCCGGCCTGTGATTCGGTACGTGCAGACAGATCCGCATTGCCGGATGCGATTTCGCCTGATGCCGTGGCGATGGTTTCTGTGCTCCGGTGTACCTGGCCTATGGTCATCACCAGGCTATTGTTCATGTCGGCTAAGGCGCTGAGCAGTTGTCCGGTTTCGTCACGTGATTTGACTTGGATGCGGTGGGTTAAATCGCCTTCTGCCACCAGGCGCGCAACAGACACCGCTTCTCCCAACGGTCCGGTAATCGAGCGCGTAATCCAGATGGCAAAAAATATCCCAGCAATCAGACCAGCAAAACCCAGACTTAATACCAGCGTACGTGAGAAAGAAATATCCTCGGTGATTTGGACACCATTAACATCCATCTCTTTATTTTGTTCTTGAATAATCGTATTCAAATCAGTCAACAAAACCTCCAAGGCCGGGAAGGTCTGGTTACTCATCATCTTGGCAGCGTCATCACGCTGATCCAGCTCGATCAGGTCGGCAACTTTAGAAAACGACGCAACGAAGGCAGTACGGGAGACCAGCATTTTTGCCAATACATCCTTAGCGCTTTGGCTAGTCGCCAGTTTGGTCAGCTGGTCTGTCCACTCGACAATCTGTTTTTTATTTGCATCTATTGAGGCATATTGTTTTGCCCGTGCTGCCGGGTCGGACATGATAAATAATTCCATCGTCCGGCTACCGTTTTCCCGCATTTTGGCGTCAATTTTAAAAGCCAGTGCAGCACTTGGCCAGTTCTCGTTGACGATGTGTTTGTTCGCACTGCCGATGGAGGTTAAACGGATTGCGCTGATGGCGATCAGCAAGATCAGTACGATCATCAAAGAACCAAATCCAACCGCGAGGCGAGTACCGATTTTGAAGTTATTGAAGTTCATTGTTCTTCCTTTTGGCTCACCACAGCTAACAGTAGCGGTGGGAGTGGTTCGCTGGAATCAAAACACTTTAGACAGGCATGAGCGTGCAAATTGAGAGTACGGCTTCAGGTAAAGATTAAGGTAAAAATTGAATGCCAAGACTGACGCAAAACGGCTCTGGTGGCGTGAGTCTTAAATACAAAACTATGTTGCCACAGAATTTGCCTGATTAGATGTTGATTATGCTAAGTCGTGAAATTGATTCGAAACTTACACAAAAATTATATTAAATTCTGATGTGAAGTAAAGCTAGATTATTTACTTGCCGAGAGCAAATTGCTATCCAATAATGATCGACCTTAATATACTCCCCATTATTTTTATAAAAAATGCTTGATAGTCCAATTAATGTATGGACGACTAAAATATACTCAGTGAGTGTATGAAAAATGGAAATAATAAAGAAGAAAAAATAGGTAGAAATTCAAGGGAAAAATAGAGCCCGAATATCTTATCAAGCTGGATTGCGATACCGTCATTAGTTTGCATAAATGACATTCATGCAAGCTTGGCTAGGATACTCAAATCGGGGTTTTATCAGCACTGCCAGTGTAAAATGGTGCAACAAATTTTGCTGATACCAGTATGACTATTCATGCAGTGTCGGTTCAATCTTCTCAAAATACAAACGAAAAATACAGACGAATAAATTATGAAACTTGCGACCCTTAAAGATGGTTCTCGTGATGGTCAGTTATTGATTGTTTCACGCGATTTAAAAACTGCCATGATTGCCGATGGCATTGCGCCTACCTTGCAACGGGCTTTAGATGACTGGGGCTTTATTGCGCCGCAATTGGACGAGGCCTATGAACGCTTAAATGCGGGCAGGGCGGTGAATACGTTTGATTTTGATGCCGCTAATTGCATGGCACCTTTGCCGCGCGCTTTCCAGTGGGCAGATGGATCGTCTTATGTTAATCATGTGGAGTTGGTGCGTAAGGCACGTAATGCGGATATGCCAGATAGTTTTTGGCATGACCCTTTAATGTATCAGGGCGGGAGTGATGATTTTATTGGCCCCAAAGACGATATAGAAATGCTGTCAGAAGAGTGGGGCATCGATTTTGAAAGCGAGGTCGCTGTCATCACTGGCGACGTCCCGATGGGCGTCAAGGTGCAGCATGCAGCAGAGCATATCCGTTTGCTGATGCTGGTCAATGATGTCTCATTACGTAATTTGATTCCAGCGGAATTGGCGAAGGGATTTGGATTTTTTCAATCCAAACCTGCCTCAAGTTTTTCGCCAGTTGCGGTGACGCCAGATGAATTGGGCGATGCCTGGAAAGACGGCAAAGTGCATTTACCGTTGCGTTCGACCTTAAATGGCACGCTGGTTGGTCAGCCCAATGCGGGTGTTGATATGGTGTTCTCTTTCACCCAATTGATTACGCATTTATGCAAAACTCGCAAGGCACGTGCGGGCACGATCGTTGGCTCCGGTACGGTGTCGAATAAAGATGCCAGCAAAGGGTATAGCTGTATTGCCGAAAAACGTGCATTAGAAATGATCGCTGGCGGAGAACCGATTACGCCGTTTATGCAATTTGGTGACAGCATTAAAATTGAGATGCTGGATAAAAATGGTAAGTCGATTTTCGGCGCTATTGAGCAGAGTGTGGTCGAATACCATCGCTAAATATGCAGCATGAATATGTGATTTGAATATGCAACGTAAATAAGGCGGACAAATTAATTTGTCCGCCTTATTTATTTGTTCGCTCTATTGATTATTGTCTGCCAAGTTGGAAAAAGATATTTCTGGTACCCGCAGGTGCAACAGCAACACCCAGATAAATCGGCCCCATAAAACTATTAAATCCAACAAATACGCTGGCGCTTTTTCGCAATGAAGGGAAAGATATTTCACTGCGCGAATTCCAGACATTACCTGCCTCAAAAGAGGTACCTAAGAATAAATTCTGTCCCGCCATCTCAAATTTTACGGCGCGTAAAAGATACGTCACACTGCCATACAGCAGGTAATTGCCCGCAAACTGATCTGGCTGATAGGCCGATAATTGCTGGAAGCCGCCCAGCGTAGTGCCGATGCCGCGGATTTCTGTGTCGTTCTGGAATAAACCTGCACCGCTTAACTTTAAGTTGATGCTCTGATTGTCGATACTCTGCGCCCAGATGCTATCGAAAGTAAATTCCTGATAATTGCTACGACTTTTATCTACGCCGACAAACAGGCTGGAAGCCAGTTTATAACCATCGCGTGGGAAGGCAGAGTCACTTAATTGGTCAATCACAAATGAGCTTTTGAAACCCGCTTGTTGAAGATTTGCGCTAGGTAAGGGCTGAGACCCCAAGCTGCCATCGCTATTTTGAACTAATAAACCACCCAGCTTAGGACGAACGCGGTAGCGGGTGCCAGCGATACCGAAGCGGACTTCACCCAAGGTACCTAACTCACCTAATGGAATGCCGACATCCAGGCCGAGCTGGATTTTTTGCAGATTGTATTCAGCAATCCTAACATCATCGCTATACAGATTACGGGCATTTTGTCCCAGTTCAATATATGGCGACAGGTAGGAGCCTTCACGCTCAAAAATAGGTTGGCGCAATTCAGACCGAACGCGAATCAGACTGCCAAACTCTGCATCATTGCGCCACTCTAATCCGCTATCTGTCAGCCAAGGGCGGCGATGCCCGACTTGCAGACGGAATCCACCGGCACCTTCAAAGCCGCCAGATAGCGCTAACCCAAAACGTAAGAAATGCGGGCCCCAATTTCTGCCGTTAGCGTTGATCTGCACGCCGTACTCGCCATTACGTTGTATTAGCTGGTGGTTGATGCTATCAAATTCTCGGGTGATATTTAACACTGCTAATTTACGGTTGATCTCTTCGGCGTTATATTTGCTACCGATTTTGATGGATACCTGACGGCGGATATCCATTTCTGGTATCGCACCGTCAGTCACTACATCGACAAAAGCGATATCAATACTAGGTAAGGGCGGACGTAAGCGTGTTTGTTGTTTGGCCGCATACAGATGCGGTTCTAAACTTAATGACAGTAATTTTTCTTGGATGGCTTGCGCTGCATTTTGCCCAATCACGGATGCTTCGGCCGAGCGGCCAAAATCCATAAAACTGATCGACCCTAAATCAGGTTCGATCAAAATATCAGAGTCCTTTAGGCCCGCTTTTTGCATTTCTACATTTTGCTCAGTCAAGATATTGATCATCTGCTGACTGACATTAAACAAGCTTTGCAATTTATCGCGTGGTAGCAGCGGCGTACCAATATTGACAGCGATGACGATATCTGCCCCCATACTACGAGCGATATCTACTGGCAGATTGCGTACCAGACCACCATCAGTGAGCAAGCGGCCATTGACTTCTACCGGCGCAAAAACGCCGGGTGCGGCCATACTGGCACGTATCGCGGTGTAGAGTGGACCTTTGTCAAAGACCACCATTTTCCCGGATTCAAGATCGGTAGCAACTGCACGAAATGGGATTGGCAATTTATCAAAGTTGATATCAGGCTGAATATGCACAGTCCAGTTCTGCAATAACTCTAAAAATTGGGTTGCCTGCACCGCACCGCTAGGTAAACGCACTCCGCTGGCGCTCAGACCTAGTGTGGCTCCCAGCGGATATTGTGTATCTTCTTCTCGCAAGGCTTCTGGTAACATGCGCCTTTGCACCCGGTCCAGCGCAATATCGTCTAGCTTTAATGCTTGTAATCTTTGTTCGATCTCGGTTGCAGATAGTCCTGCTGCATACAGACCCCCAACTACCGCGCCCATGCTGGTACCGGCTATGCAGTCAATCGGTACATTCAGTTCTTCCAGCGCTTTAAGCACACCCACATGTGCAAAACCACGTGCGCCTCCGCCTGATAGAGCGACACAGATTTTGGGTGTTTTTGTAAGCGGTTTGGTGGTGGTGAGGCGCTCGGCGAGTGCGCTTTGACTAAAAAGCGAGGTCAAGCTGATCAGACAGACTACGGCAAGACAAAGTTTTTTTGCGGTTGGCATGGGATTGTTTTTGGAAATTAAGCAGAATTAGGCGGAGCGGACGAAATAGTACGATACCTAAGTTTGTATTGCATAGCTGCCGATCTGCTTGAATAGAATATATACTACGGTAAGCATTATTTTACTGCGCAAAAATGTCATTTAACTGCCAATTCACCCGTTTAGCAGACGTTTTGTAGCAAATCTCCCGATTTTTTTGCCGTTTTTTGCGCAAAAAATATGATCCGAAATACCAAGGTATATTCATGAACTTACACCAACTGCGCTTTGTTCGCGAAGCTGTCCGGCAAAATTTTAATCTGACCGAAGCCGCCAAAGCGCTGTTTACTTCACAACCTGGTGTTTCTAAAGCGATCATCGAATTAGAAGAAGAGTTAGGCGTCGATATCTTTACTCGTCACGGCAAGCGTATCCGTGGTTTGACCGAGCCTGGCCGTGAGGTATTGAAGTCAGTTGAGCTGATCATGCAAGAGATTGATGGTCTAAAACGCATCGGTAAAGAATATGCCGCTCAAGATACGGGGAGTTTTACGATTGCAACAACGCATACGCAAGCACGCTATGCCTTGCCAAAAGTAGTGCAGGCTTTTATGCAAAAATATCCCAAGGTCAGACTCTCGCTGTTGCAGGGTAATCCAAAGCAGATCGCAGAAATGGTGATGCGAGATCAGGCAGATCTGGCGATTGCGACCGAGGCAATTGCCGGGATTGATGGCTTGATCTCCTTCCCTTGTTATCAATGGGAGCATATGGTGGTGGTACCACCTGATCATCCTTTGCTCAAGACAAAAAATATTACGCTGGAAGAGATCGCTCATTTTCCGCTGATCACCTACGACAGTGCCTTTGCAGGCCGTAGCAAGATCGATCATGCTTTTGAAATACGCAGTTTAAAACCTGATATTTTGCTGGAGGCGATTGATGCCGATGTCATCAAAACCTATGTAGAACTGGGAATGGGTGTCGGTATTATTGCGGGTATGGCGTTTGATGCAGAGCGTGATAAAGATTTGCGTGCGATCCCGGTTGGACATTTATTTGGAATGAATGTGTCGCGTGTGGCAGTCAAGCAGGGTGCATATTTACGAAGTTATATCTACACCTTTATCGAACTGATGACGCCCACTTTAAACCGCAAGTTGATTGATCAGGTGATGCAAGGCGGTAAAGATACCTACGATTTATGAGCCACCAGTTGACTTCACGCTTACAGCCTTTAGCTACCTGGTCGCAGCATGAGCGCAAACAGATAAAAGGTATTCTGACCGATATTGACGATACCTTTACGACACACGGTAAACTAACGCTAGAAGCTTTAGATGCGATACAACGCGCCAGACAAGCAGGTTTAAAGGTGATTGCGGTAACGGGTCGGCCAACGTACTGGACTTTACCTTTATTGCGCTTATGTAGTTTTGATGCCGTGATTGCGGAAAATGGTGCTAGTGCTTTTTGGCTAGATCAGCATGGACGACAACAATCGATGTTCTATGTTGATGCCGCCACGCGACTTCAACACAAACAACAATTGCAGGCATTTGCGGTCACAATGACAGCACATTTCTCCAAAGTGCAGGTGGCGGAAGACGCCCCGCAACGGGTGGGCGATTTGGCATTTGATATCGGCGAATGTATTTCACCATTAGCGTTGGATGAGTTGAATCAGGTGGTTGCTCTGATCCGCTCAAACGGTTTGCACGCAACCACCAGCAACATCCATGCTCACGCATCGGTGACACCGTTTTCTAAACAAAGTATGAGCCAGCAGGTATTACAGGATGTATTTGGCGTCAGTGATGAACTGGCAAAGCAACAGTATGTATTTATTGGCGACTCTGCCAACGATGCCAGTATGTTTGCACATTATCCGCATGCGGTCGGCGTTGCTAATGTGCGTAAATATGTAGACCGGTTTGACGCGCATCCTGCTTATATTACCGAGCAAGAATACGGCGCAGGATTTGTAGAATTAATTAATACCCTATTGAACTGAAAGAAAAATATGCGCGACTATTACGCACAAAGAGCGAAGAATTACGACACCATTTACGCCAAACCAGAGCGTCAAAACGATCTGCAAGAATTGGCCGAACGGGTCAGTGTAGTACTAGAGAATCACACAGTATTAGAGGTCGCTTGCGGCACCGGTTATTGGACCGAGCGTTTTGCAACCAGCGCACAATCAGTCTTGGCAACGGATATCAATCAGATCATGCTGGATATTGCTCAAACTAAAAATCTACCTGAAGGCAAAGTCAAATTTGCGATTGCTGATGCGTTTGATTTACCTCAGGGTGACTATAGCGCTTGCTTTGCGGGCTTTTGGTGGTCGCATGTAAAAAAAGAAGAGCAGGCTGATTTTTTGAAAAAGCTACGCGCTAAAGTCGGACAAGATTGTGTTTTGGTATTGATCGACAATAATCATGTCGAAGGCAGCAGTCTGCCAATTGCCCGCACCGATAGCGAGGGCAACACTTACCAACAGCGCATGCAAGAAGATGGCACTCGTGTAGATATCGTGAAAAATTTTCCAACGGATAGTTTTATGCGCAAAAAATTTGCTTCATTTGCTAAAGATATCCGCATACGCCGGAACGATTATTTTTGGATGCTGACTTGTGTGCTGCGGTAGTTAAATTTTAGTGATGATCTGCTGACGAATAAAAATCTTAATCACTATATTGACCTTGTGTGATTATTTATGTCACCTACTGCCATGGGTCATAAGTCCCTATATTCCACAAGTGACCTTCCAGATCGAAGAAGCTAAAGCCTCTGCCACCGTATTCTTCATCTTTAATATCGATGACAATACGTGCTCCGACTTTGATCGCTTTGGCATAGATTGCATCTGCGTCGCGGACTACGATATAAGTTGATTGCGTTTGCGCACCGCCTAGCTCATCCGGTTGCTTTATCAATTGGCCGTAGGCGTTGTTATCGTTGATATCCTTATTCGCCGAACCCAGCATGATCATGCTGCGTCCCAGCGTGAGCTGAGCGTGGGCGATACGGCCGTCATCTTGCGGGACTACCAGATGTTTGCTCAATCCAATAACTTCACAAAGCCATTCAATTGCTACGACCGCATCGCGGTAACGCAGGCAGGGGATGATGGCACTATTTTTTTCTTCAGTTATTTCTTCGGTCGTTTTGCGGGCCATTTTGTTGATCATTTTGTTCTCTGTCATGGTAAATTGCGCAAGGTTTTAATTTTCAATTTCTTCTAGGAGATTTTCAATGGATTTACAAGCATGTACCGATGCGATTCGTGCAAAAGTAGGTGATGATAGCGGCTTAAATGCCTTATTGAAATTTGATTGCGGTAACGATGGTGTTGTATTTGTTGAGGCAGTTACCGTGCCGAATAAGGTCAGCAACGATAACCTGGATGCAACTTGCACTGTGACACTCGCTTTAGAAAGTCTGAGTGCCATGTTGACCGGAGAATTAAATCCTGTAAATGGCTTTATGTCTGGCAAGCTCAAAGTCACTGGCGATATGAGTGTGGCAATGCGCTTGCAAAAAGTGCTGTAACGCTTGCCGTTTAGTTTTTTTAAGTTCAAAAAAGGATGTCCAATAATAATGCGGCTTTCCAGTCAATATCTGGCCAGAAGCCGCATTATTATTGGACATCTTATTTAGAAAACTTCTTCGTCATTCAGACATTCATTTACACCAGAGATACCGCACCTAATACCAAGGCAGAACTGCCGTCGGGGTATAGCGCGTCGTAGCATCGGGTGCAGCAGTCGCAAAACAAATGGGCGCGCTTGACGTGACGAAAGCGTAGTATCAGTTGTAACGCTACGCCGTTGCAATGAGGGCAAACTTCGCGCATGGTGCCGGATGATTGCGCATCGTCAGACAAATAGCCTTGCTCTAGCATGACACCATCAATCACATCGCGCGGATCAATTTCTATCAGGGTAAAAAATGGTGCTCTGGTTCCTCTGCGCTCGTTGTAGGATAAGCTGTCTTCAGATTGCATGTAGGATGGTGAACTAATCATTTTTTTGCTCCTTTGGAAACAATTGCTAGTGATCTGATAGCGATTGATGAAAATGTTGCCTGAGCTTTTAATCTAGTCAAGATTACTGGATAAGACAAGGAGTCATCAGGTAAATAAGCATCCTTCAGGATTTAACAGGTGGAGAATGAGCGATACAGAACAAGGTTTTCAGGTACATCTGCTAAAGCAAGATTTGGTCTTTCCGATAAGATCGTCGATGAGTGTATTAGAGGCCGCACAACTTGCTGGTATCAGCTTGCCTAGTTCATGTCGAAATGGTACTTGCCGTGCTTGCCTTTGCCATATGCTAAGCGGTAGCGTCGATTATCGTATTGAATGGCCTGGATTGTCGTTTGATGAGAAATCAGATGGTGCGATTTTGCCCTGCGTGGCGCAGGCAAGATCTGATCTTGTACTGAATGTGACGTATGCAGTTTCGGTTGCAGGTCATACAGATAGTTAGTTGGCTATGAATGCCGTCAGCCAGATAGTCTGGCCAACGGCATGCTGTAATTATCAGATGTAATTACATTGTTTAGAGATTGCTACCGCGACCTACTGTTTGGCCTGTTGCGTTTGTCCAGCATCATAAGCGCATGGAGTTACTTTGTTGTCAGTCCGGTTCCAGCATGAGGTTTGCGCATCGACAACTGGATGTGGGATTCCGTCTTCATCAATTTTTGCTAAACGCGTATCCCAAGCCTGTACACCTTGACGATTGACATGCAATCGCACTACCCAACCTTTTGTTTGCGCCTCGTTGTCTAGCGCATCAATCATAAAATTTCCTATGCTATAAATGATAGGCTTGCCTTGGTAATGTTCCACGTCTTGTATTACATGTGGATGACCACCGATTACGGCATCCGCACCGGCTTTAATCATGATGTGAGCCAACTTACGCTGACGATCACCTGCAAGTAACTCGTTTTCCCAACCCCAATGCATAAATGGGATGACCAGATCAGCTTTGTAAACAGATCGTGCTTTGCGTATATCATCTACAACTTGTTCATCCTCGCTCCACGCAATACCCGCAGCTTTGGCATCCGCTTCAAAACTACGTGGCATAAATTCGTTATAAGCGAGGAAAGCGATACGTAATCCTTTGCGTTCTATAATTAATGGCGTATGTGCTTCGTGTAAATTTTGGCCACCACCAAAATGCGGTATCTTCTGCTGGTCAAGCAGCCCCAGCATTTCGCTAAATGCCTCCCTGCCAAAATCACCAGAGTGATTATTAGCAATGCCGACGGCATCAAAGTGACGTTTTAAGACAGCAAGACTGCGTGGATGTGCACGGAAATTGAAATTTTTATCTACTGGGTTGCCAACAGTGGCGACTACACATTCAAGATTGCCAATACGTATATCGGCATTCGCCAGAATAGGGGCGAAATCTGCAAATGGATCGCGCCCGTCTTCAATCATTTTCCCCGGTTTGCCATCGAGAACAATGTCACCTGCAAATAAGATACTGACCAGCCCGTCTTCTGGGCTTTTATCTTTAGCCCAGCATGGATTACAAAACGCTAAGCCAGCAACCATAGCGAAAAAAATATGAACGCTACGCATCATGGCTTTGCTCCTTGCAGTGTGCAGTGGTACTGCAATTCACGTTCCACTTCACCCGCATACAGGCTGTTAAGCGGGGTTAGCGGGGTAGGTGAGTCAGAATAGCTAAATGGCGGTAAATAGGTCGCTTGGTGAATAGGCACATCATAGTGGCGCCCTTGGAAGTACACATACAACTTGATGTAATCAATCGGTTTTGCATTCGGAAGCTTCGCTCCGACCATCACTGCTTTAAACAAAAAGCGACCACCGATATCAACCGACTCCACGGCGTAAGGATCACTCACCGACTTTGTCTCCACTATTTGGGTGCTACCTGCATAAGTGACTTCACAACGTAAAACTGGTGTTGCCATCGCGACATCGCAGCAAAAAAATAATCCAGCCGCTAATAAAACGGGAAAGCTCTTCTTTAAAATCTTTGCTGAATTGAAGTGTTCGGAATGGTTGGGGCTTGAGCTTGATAGCATTATTGATTTGATCTGATCGAAGATTGGTAACAGGAAGAAAGCGTGCAGATTTGCTTTGAGTAATCGCTATAGTCTAACGAATTTTACTTTCCCTTAGTATTAGTTTTGGATTGCAAGCAATTTAAGTATCCAACGTCGGAGCGCCGCACTTATTGTGTATAAAAGCATTTTTTGTGTTGCTGCCATCAATTTATTTTACTTTGTCTAAAATTTGTAGGTATAATCAAATAATCGTTGAGATTCTAGGTGGTAGTGCAGTATCAGTCTGTCATTTCTTCTTGGTTGAAACGATTTACCGGGCATTCGCCCACATTAACTGAAATAGGAAATTGTAATGGCAACAGGTATTGTAAAATGGTTCAATGATTCTAAAGGTTTTGGTTTCATTACTCCAGACGAAGGCGGCGAAGATTTGTTCGCTCATTTCTCAGCGATCGTATCATCCGGCTTCAAATCTTTGAAAGAAAACCAACGTGTTTCTTTCGACGTAACAACTGGCCCAAAAGGCAAACAAGCTTCTAACATTCAAGGCATCTAATCTCTGATTAGAACGCTGAATGTGACTTGTTAAAGTCGTTAAGTAAAAATCCTCGACATGTCGGGGATTTTTTTCGTCTTGTTAAAAATCTCCGACTTTCATCGCCGCTTTTCATTCTTATCTCATTTTGTTGTCAGGTCTTGTGCCAATAGTTTGGTTTGCTATACGCATGACGTAAGAAATCAACGAAGGCTCGTATTCGCAGTGGTAAATGACGGCGTTGCGCAAAAATAGCGTAGATATCATTGCCCGGTGCAGTGAAATCATCGAGCACGGTAACCAATTTGCCGGACTCAATTTCTGTACCGACTTCCCACATCGAGCGCCAAGCCAGGCCTTTGCCTGCGAGTGCCCAATCATGCAATACCTCGCCATCATTACAAACCATATTGCCATCGACTTTAAGGACGACATTTTTCCCGTTTTGCCGAAATGTCCATCCACGCTGGCTGCCATCATTATTAAAAGCCAGGCAGTTATGATGGCTTAATTCATCCAAAGACATGGGCGCACCAAATCGCTTGATATAGGCGGGGGAGGCGACAACTACCCGTTTATTGTCGGCTAATTTAACCCCGATCAAATTGGAATCTGTTAACGATGCGATACGTATCGCAACATCAACACCTTCGCCGATCAAATCTACCACCCGGTCATTCAGGCTGAGGGTCAGCTTAACATCTCTGTGTTCGCTTAAAAAAGAAGGTACCAGCGGTGCGACATGTTGCCGGCCAAATCCTGCAGGCGCAGAGATCGTCAGTTGTCCGCTGGCTCGTGCACTGCGTTCGGATACCGATGTCTCGGCTTCCTCCAGCTCTGCTAATATCCGCTGGCAATCCTCTAAAAACGCAGCACCCTCATTGGTCAATGCGATTTTACGGGTGGTTCTTTGCAATAATTTGACGCTTAGGCGCTCTTCTAATGCATCCAGTCGACGACCTATCATCGCTGGTGCAACGCCTTCTGCCCGAGCTGCAGCGGACAGGCTACCGCGTGTTGCGACTTCTGCAAATGTGGAGATTTGTTTGAATTGATCCATGTGATCGCCATTAAAAATGAGTGATTACTAAGCCACGATGCGTAGTCATATATGACAAATATAAATGATGTTTGAGGGTTTTGTCATTTATCTTTAACTAAAACGCAAAGATAAAATGATAAAACATCTTGTTTATTCAGGTTTTTGCTGAATATACTTTGCATCCAGATCTCGACTTTTACTTTAATCAACGGAGAAACGCATGACACAAATCAAATTGCCAACCGGTATGGAAATCAAGGGCGAAATCAAACCAGGCTTTGAGCAAATCCTGACCTTGGAAGCCCTGGAGTTAGTCGCTAAACTGAGCCGTGCATTTGAGCCGCGTCGCCAAGAATTGCTGGCCGCACGCGCCGCACGGGTGCTGCGTTTAGATGCTGGTGAATTGCCAGATTTTTTACCAGAAACCAAACACATCCGCGAAGGTAACTGGAAGATCGCCCCTATTCCTAAAGCTCTGGAGTGCCGCCGGGTTGAAATCACCGGGCCGGTAGAGCGCAAGATGGTGATCAACGCACTGAATTCCGGTGCCGACAGTTACATGACGGACTTTGAAGATTCCAATACGCCAAACTGGGACAACCAGATCAGTGGCCAGATCAATATGCGCGACGCCGTGCGCCGCACGATCAGCTTGGAACAAAATGGTAAAAGCTACAAACTCAACGATGCGATTGCGAACTTGGTAGTGCGTGCCCGCGGCTGGCACTTGGACGAAAAACATGTGTTGGTTGACGGCAAACGCATCTCCGGCGGTATTTTTGATTTCGCCCTGTTTTTGTTCCATAACGCCAAAGAACAATTAGCTCGCGGCGCTGGTCCTTACTTTTATTTGCCAAAATTAGAGTCCCATTTAGAAGCGCGTTTGTGGAACGATATTTTTGTTATGGCACAAAACGAGATCGGTTTGCCACAAGGCACGATCAAGGCAACCGTATTAATTGAAACCATCGTTGCTGCATTTGAGATGGATGAGATTTTGTACGAATTGCGTGAGCACAGTGCAGGTTTAAACGCAGGTCGCTGGGATTACATTTTTTCTTGCATTAAAAAATTCAAGAATGACAAAAATTTCTGCCTCGCAGATCGCGCTAAAGTCACTATGACAGCCTCGTTTATGCGCTCTTATGCATTGTTGTTGCTGAAAACTTGCCACAAACGCAATGCACCGGCAATCGGCGGCATGGCAGCGTTGATTCCGATCAAAAACGATCCGGCAAAAAATGATGTTGCAATGGGCGGCGTACGAGTTGATAAAGCGCGCGATGCTACTGATGGTTACGACGGCGGCTGGGTTGCTCATCCAGGTTTGGTTGAACTGGCGATGACCGAGTTCAAAAAAGTATTGGGCGACGCTCCAAATCAAATTTCTAAACAGCGTCCTGATATTGAAGTTACTGCCAAAGACTTGCTCAACTTCCAACCAGAAACACCAATCACCGAAGCTGGTTTGCGTTACAACATCAACGTCGGTATTCATTACCTTGGCGCCTGGCTGGCTGGCAACGGTTGTGTGCCAATCCATAACTTGATGGAAGATGCCGCTACTGCTGAAATCAGTCGTTCACAAGTTTGGCAGTGGATACGCTCCAGCAAAGGCGTGTTCGAAGACGGCACAAAAATCACCGCTGATATGGTGCGCGCGATGATTCCCGAAGAACTGGCCAAAGTGAAGGACTTGGTCGGCTCCGGTGCAAGCTATGACCGCGCTGCGACGATTTTTGAAGAGATGTCGACTTCAGATTCGTTTGCAGAATTTTTGACCTTGCCGTTGTACGAAGAGATTTAAATTGCTCGCAGCGGGAGTTTCGTTGCGTCAAAATTGATCAAAAAAGTAGTTATTCAGCTACCTAAAAACGACCCGTAAGTTATACGGGTCGTTTTTTTATTTTAAACAATATAAAAATATACTCCCCATAAAATCCTCAATAAATCCTTTAATGTCCAATGATTATATGGATTATTAATATATACATGCCCGGAGTATATTTTAATCGATTATTAATTAGTTCAGCGTTTGTAGAAAAAACAAGCAAGATTGATATCCAGTATCTCTGCCTTAGTCCGATAGCTGCGAACTCTCTGCCATCTTTCATAATTTGCTAAAGAAGTTTAAATCTCAGAAAAAATCAGCAGGAGATGACAAATTTTAACAATAAGGCAAGTTTAATTTGTTATATTTATGCCCACTGTGTTTGCCTGGCAATTCTTCAACTGGCGAATGCATGACGATTGATGGTAAATCCCTCTTCATAGAAAAGTGAGTATAAAAATGAAACAATATGGCGCGGAGTTTTTTGGGACTTTCTGGCTGGTCTTAGGTGGTTGTGGTAGTGCCGTGTTGGCGGCCACGTTTCCCGGTGTTGGCATTGGTTTGCATGGCGTATCGCTGGCTTTTGGCTTGACGGTATTAACTATGGCATATGCGATTGGTCATATTTCAGGGTGTCACTTAAATCCAGCGGTATCGATAGGTTTGTGGGTTGGTGGCCGTTTTCCTGCGAATAAATTGCTGCCTTATATCGTGGCACAAGTGTTGGGTGGTATCGTTGCCGGTGGAGTTTTATATCTGATCGCCAGTGGTAAGCCAGGTTTTGATGTATCTGCCGGTTTTGCCTCTAACGGCTTTGGCGAGCACTCGCCAGGCGGCTATTCTTTGCAAGCAGCCTGGCTGACCGAGGCTGTGATGACGATGATGTTTTTGGTGATCATCATGGGCGCTACGGATGCGCGCGCGCCAAAAGGTTTTGCGCCGATTGCGATAGGTTTGGGGCTGACACTGATTCATCTGATCAGCATTCCGGTCACGAATACCTCGGTCAATCCAGCGCGCAGCACTGGCGTGGCGATTTATGTCGGCGGCTGGGCGATCCAGCAACTATGGTTGTTCTGGGTTGCACCGATTGTTGGTGCAGTGATCGGCGCGGTGACTTATAAAATGATCGCTGGCGATAGTAAATAAGCGGATTAAGATCATTTGGCTTAACGCCGCATTAATGCCGTATTGATGCCATATCATTGCTGCATTGCATTTTGATAGCCATCACTTGCTGATCAAAACTAAGCAAGGTTCTTGAGTAGTTTGTTTTATCTTTATGGTGCAATGCGCCATGAAATAATTGCATGCTATTCTTGAGCCTTCTTTTATTTCAGATATCACCATGCCTGAACAATTTATCAGTAGTACCGACGTGATTATCAACACTGAGCGGTGGTTAGAAAAGGCAGTGATCGGCCTGAATTTATGCCCTTTTGCCAAAGCAGTGCAGGTCAAACAGCAAATCCGCTTTACCGTGAGCGAAGCGCACACGCCCGAGGAATTGTTAAAAGAACTGATCAACGAATTAGAGCTGTTAGCAGAAGCCAATCCTGAAAAAATTGAGACCAGCTTGCTGATTCATCCTTATGTGTTGACTGACTTTTTAGACTATAACGACTTTCTCGATGTGGCTGACGCCGCACTGCATGAACTGAATCTGGAAGGCATCATCCAAATTGCCAGCTTCCATCCAGATTACCAATTTGCCGATACCGAATCTGACGATATTGAGAATTTTACGAATCGCTCACCGTATCCAACACTGCATTTATTGCGAGAAGAAAGCATCGACAAAGCGGTTGAGGCTTTCCCCGACGCAGACGCGATTTATGAAAAAAATATTCAAACGATGCGCGACTTAGGTCA
The DNA here is from genome assembly GCF_040544435.1 of Undibacterium sp. GrIS 1.2. Taxonomy (NCBI): domain Bacteria; kingdom Pseudomonadati; phylum Pseudomonadota; class Betaproteobacteria; order Burkholderiales; family Oxalobacteraceae; genus Undibacterium; species Undibacterium sp. GrIS 1.2. The sequence continues at coordinate 2,972 of NZ_JBEONP010000010.1, read as the reverse complement.
TGAAGGCTGGCGCAAATTATTTTCTGCTTATCGTAAAAAATGATTTGTCCGGTAATAATTGATGATCTTCGGCATTGATCTGCAATCTTTTTTTTATATCGATATGCGTAAAAGTAATTTGTCTCGTTCGTTTTTTTGATTGAATCAGGTTAATCATTTAACTCGGTTTATTTAGTATACTGGGTTGGTGTATATAGTTATTTTTCATCGTCCTCCATTAAAATATGGAGGATAGCTAGGTGATTTTATATACTCCCTGTATTCTTCGTTATTAGAGAGTTAAATCAATTCTGTCTTTACATCAGATGCCGAGATTAATTTCAGCTAGCTTGGTGGTTTTGTAAACACTCTGATCAAATTTTCATATCTCAATCTACATCAGGCCAGATAGTATCGCTGGATCTGCTTAAAAAATAGGCAGGTCAGGCTTGTTATTTTGCGTAGCAGCATGTAGAGTAAAGGGTTGTTTTTCCGCATTTTTCACCCTTTAGGTTTTTATCTATGGCTCTAATCGTCCACAAATACGGCGGTACTTCGATGGGTTCGACAGAACGCATCAAGAACGTCGCCAAGCGCGTCGCCAAATGGCATGATGCAGGCCACCAGATTGTTGTGGTGCCGTCCGCCATGTCTGGTGAGACCAACCGCATTATCGGCCTCGCCAAAGAAATTATGGATCAACCTGATCCGCGCGAACTCGATATGATCGCCTCTACCGGCGAACAAGTTTCTGTGGGTCTGCTGGCGATGGCGTTGCAAGCCATCGGCAAGCAAGCAGTATCTTATGCTGGCTGGCAAGTCGCGATTAAAACCGACTCTGCACACACAAAAGCACGCATTGCATCGATTGACGACACCAAGGTGCGCGCTGATCTGGACGCGGGCAAGATTGTCATCATCACCGGTTTCCAGGGTGTTGACGAAAAAGGCGATATTACGACGCTGGGACGCGGCGGCTCTGATACCTCTGCCGTTGCAGTTGCCGCAGCCCTCAAAGCCCAAGAGTGCCTGATTTATACCGACGTCGATGGCGTCTACACCACCGACCCGCGCGTGGTGTCGGATGCCCGCCGTCTGAATACAGTCACGTTTGAAGAAATGTTAGAAATGGCATCGCTCGGTTCTAAAGTGCTGCAAATTCGCTCAGTCGAATTTGCCGGTAACTACCGCATGCCAACCCGTGTTTTGTCTTCATTGACAGACCCATTAATTCCGCTGGAAGAAGAAATGAATTCCGGCACCCTGATTTCGTTTGAGGAAGACACCAACATGGAACAAGCAACCATCACCGGCATCGCGTTTAATCGTGATGAGGCAAAAATTACCGTTTTCGGTGTGCCGGACAAACCAGGCATCGCCTACCAAATCCTGGGTCCGATTGCGGATGCCAATATCGAAGTGGATATGATTATCCAGAACCAATCGGTAGACGGCAAAACTGACTTCACTTTCACCGTGCCGCGTGGCGAATACGCCAAGGCCATGTCGGTATTAGAAGCAAGCGTTAAAGCTCACATCGGCGCAGGCAGCATCATTGGTGACCCAAAAGTGTCTAAAGTGTCCGTCGTCGGTGTCGGTATGCGCAGCCACGTTGGCATTGCTTCGCAAATGTTCCGCACTTTGTCGGAAGAGAGCATCAATATTCAAATGATCTCTACGTCAGAAATCAAGATCTCAGTTTTGATCGACGAGAAATACATGGAATTAGCAGTACGTTCGCTACATAAAGCATTCGGTTTGGAATCTGCGTAAAAAAATAGTCCTTGTTTGGTTCTAGTGGTTGACCAAATGAAAGCTAGCGGCTATTATCTCGGTCTCTATTGTGATTGAGTTAAAGAGTTGCAATAGTGTGGAGGCGTGGCCGAGTGGCCGAAGGCACTTCCCTGCTAAGGAAGCATATGGGCTTAAACCTGTATCGTGAGTTCGAATCTCACCGCCTCCGCCAAAGAATATGTGCCCACTTAACGAGAGTTAAGTGGGCATTTTTCTTTTTGGCTTTCTGGTGTGCCATTCGGTATACCATCTCGTGTTGGAACGCGTTCGACGATTTTTGCAATCAAACTGAGCTTTTGGTTACATCGGCAGTAAATACAAAGAAATAATCTTGAATAAGTGCTGGTAGGACATCATTAAATACTCTGCAGTATTTTCTCTAGAGAATAACTGAAAACATACAAAGGATAGCGCCATGAAAATTCGAAATTACGTAATGGTCGCTATCTTATTTTGCATACTCGGAGGTGTGATATTCGGGATTGCCGGGCAGAAGGCGGAGAGGGGGATTCGTTTGAAAATTGATCCAATTACGAAATTTATGTTCTCACCCGAAATTAATTATTTTTCTACCAAGGCGTATATAAGCACTAATGAAGTGTTGAGCTTCTTACAGTTTTTTGCTTTAAATTTAGATCTTTATTATTAATACTCCTGGTAGGTATATCTAAGCTATCCTTAGATTAATTGGACATTAGGAGGAGTTTTCATAAAAATATTGGGGAGTATATGACTTCTCATGTTGTTTTTATATAAATCACGCATCAGCGTACAGAGTCTTTCTCATTGTAGTCATTCAACATTACAACAAAAAAATCTATGTCAATTCTTGTCCCTATGTCATCTGATGCTTTTACGCGTTATGTCGAAAGCGCCATCATTTCTTATGCACAGCAAAATATAAAATCAGGTCGCTGGCCCGTAGAAACCGCGATGACGCAGTCACGTGTTGAGCACGAAAAGTTGCTGCCTCAGGGATTGCAGACGCCGGACAACTATTTGTTTGAAATCCGTGGCATCAGCGGCAATAGTGACTTCACTGTCGGCACACTTTGGCTGGCAGTGATTGAAAAAGGTGGCGTGCGCAGTGCGTATATTTACAATGAGACCTTTGCATGACAGCCTTAATCAGAGCCGTTTCAGCAAAGGTTGAATTTTTAAAAAATAAAATGATGCTTTTTTAGTGATTTTGTCTTCAG